>JAVBRP010000181.1:0-3397 GCA_031547815.1 Bacteroidales bacterium
ATGAAAATAGTTCATTATCTGATAATACTTTCGCTTATTTTCCCGGCGACGCTCCATGCTTCCGATACGGACAGCACGCTGCTTCGCGCCGAACGGTTCTATTCTCAAAACGAATTCGCGAAAGCGCTCGACCAATACAAGTCGTTGGCCGATTCGGGCCTCACCTCCGCCGCACTGTGTTACAATATCGGCAATACATATTTCAAAAATCACGACATCAAATCGGCCATCTTGTGGTACGAACGCGCCAAACGCCTTGCACCCGATGACGAAGCCATCGATTTTAATCTGAACCTATCGCGCAGTCTCACATTTGATAAAGTAGAAGCCGTTCCCGAACTGTTTCTCGTTACGTGGGGCAAAGCCGTTCGCGATTGGCTCACCGTGCGCGGATGGTCGTGGCTCGGCATCTGGAGTTTCATCGTGATGCTGGTTTTCGGATTGTTGTACCTCTTCATACGCAGTTTACGTGTGCGCAGGTTTTCGTTCGGGTTGGGGATATTGTGTTTCGTTATCGGCCTCACCGCGTTTATTTTCGGTTACCTGCAAAATGTCAACATCGAGCGCACCGACGAAGCCATTGTGTTTGCCCCGTCCGTCACCGTGAAAAGCTCGCCCGACGACAGCGGCAACAACCTGTTCATTCTGCACGAAGGCATCAAAGTACGAATCGAAGACCAAATCGGCGAATGGTGCGAGGTTCGCATTCCCGACGGCAACAAAGGCTGGATGCGCGTAAAAGATTTGGAAGTAATATAGCACGCCGATGACGCGGATCAAGCAGATTAACACGGATTTATCACCGGCAAAATTCGGTAAATTTGCGTCATCCCTCGTTCTATCATCGAAAAAAAGACCGTAAGATCGTAAGATATGTAAGATTGTAAGAAAATAAAAAAAATCAGTGAAAATCCGTTAAATCCGCGTCATCTGTGTTCTATTAACAATGAATAAAAAAGGTTTTGCAAGCGACAACAATGCGGGCGTTCATCCCCGCATCATGCAGGCGTTGACGGATGCCAACGAAGGGCATTGCGTGGCGTACGGCGACGACCCGTACACCGAACGTGCACGAGCGCTTTTCCGAAAACTGTTCGGCAACCGTTGCGAAGTGTTTTTCGTTTTCAACGGAACGGGCGCCAACGTGCTTTCGCTGCAAACCCTTACGCAACCGTTTCATTCCGTCATTTGCGCCGACACGGCTCACATTCATGTGGATGAATGCGGTGCGCCCGAACGTTTTACGGGATGCAAACTCTTATCGAATTCCACGCCCGACGGAAAATTGCGAACACCCGATATTGCGCGACATTTGCACGGCATCGGATTCGAGCACCACGCACAACCGCGTGTAGTATCCGTTACGCAAGCCACCGAAATGGGAACGGTTTATTCCGTCGAAGAACTGCGCGAAATATCCGACTTCGTTCATTCCCGCGGGTTGCTGCTGCATGTCGACGGCGCACGCATCGCCAATGCAGCCGTATCGCTGAACGTTTCCGTCGGCGAAATGATCGTCGACACGGGCGTCGACATATTGTCGTTCGGCGGAACCAAAAACGGAATGATGTACGGCGAAGCGGTGGTCATTTTGAATACCGCGTTGGCCGAAAATTTCAAGTATATTCGCAAGCAAGGCATGCAGTTGGCCTCGAAAATGCGTTACATTTCGGCACAATTCGAAGGATACCTTACCGACGATCTGTGGTTGCACAACGCCCGACAAGCCAATCGAACGGCGCAACGCTTGCGCAAAGCGGTTGAAGCGCTCGGAATCACCGTCACGCAACCGACCGAAGCCAACGAAGTGTTCGCCGTACTTCCGCCGCAGATTATCGAACCGCTCCGCAGCATATTTTTCTTTTACGATTGGGACGAATCGCGCCGCGAAGTGCGTTGGGTTTGTTCGTGGGATACTACGGAAGACGACATCGAGCGTTTCGCGACAACGCTGAAACAATTGTTAAACGAACATTCGCAAACATCATGACCGAGCCTGCAATTTTTGTCACCGGCGGAACCGGATTGGTCGGATCGCACCTGATGTACGAGCTTTTGCGGAAAGGTCGTCGGGTGAAAGCGCTCAAGCGGCCGACAAGCGACATCGCGCAAACGTTGCGGACTTTTGCTTTTTATACGGCCGACGCCGAAGCGATGTTCCGCCGAATAGAATGGGTCGATGTCGATTTATTCGATTTCGAAGAACTTGTCGAAGCCATGAACGGATGCGACGCGGCATATCACGCAGCTGCCGTTGTTTCGTTTTGCGATTCGGATAAAACGCGCATGATGAAAACCAACGTCGAAGGAACCGCCAATGTAGTGAATGCCTGTATGGAAAAGCAGATTCCGTTGTGTTTCGTAAGTTCCATCGCCGCATTGGGACGCAGCGAATCGGACAACCCGATTGCGGAAACCGACCTGTGGCAAACGTCCGAAGGCCGTTCCGCGTATGCTTGCAGCAAACATAAAGCCGAAATGGAGGTGTGGCGCGGCATTGCCGAAGGACTGCGGGCTGCGATCGTCAATCCGTCAGTCATCCTCGGTCCCGGCAATTGGACAAAAGGCAGCGCGAAGTTTTTCACGCAAGTACATAAAGGCATGCGGTTCCACACACCGGGAACGACGGGTTTCGTCGATGTCCGCGACGTGGTTCGCTGCATGATGCTGCTTATGGAACAAGAGCATTTCGACGAACGATATATCCTTTCGGCCGGCGATTTAAGTTACCGCGCGTTGTTCGATATGATTGCCGACGGCCTGAGCGTCAAAAGACCCTCCTCGGAAGCCCGCCCGTGGATGTTGAAGGCCGCTTGCCTTTTCTCCGCGGGGGCAAGCCTGCTGACCGGCAAAAGTCCCCTCATGACCAAAGAAACAGCCGATTCCGCCATCCGACAACTTCATTACTCGAATGCGAAAATCATCAAAACCTTGGAATATGAATTTATTCCCTTAAAAAAGACAATCGAAGAGTGTTGCGCACATTTTTTACCATCGGCATCTCTTGCTGCCCCGAAATAATTGATTACCTTTGCATCCTCAAATAAAAAAAATCATTCGGGGTGTAGCGCAGTCCGGTTAGCGTATCTGCTTTGGGAGCAGAGGGTCGCAGGTTCGAATCCTGCTACCCCGACACTGAAAATCAGAGCCTTGCAAAGAAAAATGCAAGGCTTTTTTTGTTGGGGTGTACATGTAATTTGCATGCAAAAATTGACATTACCATTTCCGACCGATCCGGCAATCACCGGTTCAATTTATTAACGGGAAGAATCCCGTCAGATAAGTGATACGCACCTTTCGGATCCGTTTCTGTTTTTTGGCATCCCACATACACCCTTATAGTGTACAAGTCGCCGTCGCTCATTCTGCTCACGGCGGCTTTGTAATTATCTGAATT
>JAVBRP010000249.1:0-2574 GCA_031547815.1 Bacteroidales bacterium
AAATGCTTGTTTCGTGCGTGAACGCCGACGGAATGTTGGGCTATGTGCAGAAAGTGGGCGACTCGCCCGCGCAAATACTTCCCGAACATACCGAAGCATACGGTTCGGGCGCATTTTTGTCGGCAGCAAGCGAAGTGTATAAACTGGTTGAATAATAGCTTTTCCATAGATCAAAATGTTATTCTGTTGAGAATGTTGGCATATGAAAATACAACAAGCAAATTATAATCCTCTTTTTGAAAAGGTTGTCAAATTGCTGAATGAGGCGAGAAAAACAGTGTTGATAAGTATAAACAAAACAATGGTTTATGCTTATTACGAAATCGGGAGAATGATCGTCGAAGACGAGCAAGAAGGGAAGTCTCGTGCAGAATATGGAAAAAAAACATTAAATGATTTATCAAATTATTTATCGAAGGAATTTGGAAAAGGTTATTCTGTTGACAATCTTGAGAATATGAGAAATTTTTATTTAGTATATTCTAAAAATCATAAGACGGTTAGTGACGACAAAAAATCCGAGAATTTGTCTCGGAAATCATTATCTCAAAATTCCGAAACACCGTCTCGGAATTCGCACACTCCTGATTTTCAATTAAGTTGGTCGCATTATTTGAAGTTAATTCGAATAGAAGATAACGCCGAAAGACAATTTTATGAAATAGAAGCAAATGAAAATCGTTGGAGTTTAAGAGAGTTGAAACGACAGTGTGATAGCGCCTTGTATCAACGATTAGTATTAAGCAGAGATAAAGAAGGAATAAAGAAGTTGTCTGAAAAGGGGCAAATTATTGAACAACCACAAGATGCAATAAAAGACCCTTTCATTTTGGAATTTGTCGGATTGCCTGAAAAAGAAAGATATTCGGAAAGCGAACTCGAACAAAAACTGATTGATAAAATTGAACACTTTTTGCTTGAACTCGGAAAAGGTTTTACATTTGTAGGAAGGCAAGTGCGAATCACTATTGACGAGAAGCATTTCAGAGTCGATTTAGTATTTTACAATAGATTTTTGAAATCATTTGTTTTGATAGATTTGAAAATCGGAGAATTACGGCACCAAGATATTGGTCAGATGCAGATGTATGTCAATTATTACGACAGATACGTACGATTGGAAGAGGAAAATCATACCGTTGGAATTATTTTATGTCAAGATAAAAGCGAAACTCTGGTGAATATCACACTTCCTGAAGATAACAAGCAAATTTTTGCGAGTAAATATCAAACTGTTTTGCCGAGTAAAGAGGAACTGAAAAGGTTGATAGAGAGTAAAGAATAATAAGAGTAAAAAACGATGACCACACGAAGAAATTTTGTAAAAAAAGCCGGAGCGGGACTGTTTGCGGTCGGCGCTTCGTCTGTGTTCTTCAACGAAGAACTGTACGGAAACACGACGGCAAATGCCGCCGATTTGTTCAAAATATCCTTTGCGGGATACACTTTTCGGCACTTCGATTTGGATACAACCTTGGAAATGATGCAGCGAATGGATGTCCGGTACTTGTGCATCAAGGATTTTCATCTTCCTTTGACCGCGAACGAGAAGGAAATTGCCGATTTTCATGCCAAATTGGCAAGCAAGAATGTAACGGGTTATGCCGTCGGGCCGATATACATGAAAACGGAAGCCGAAGCGGACAAGGCGTTTGCTTATGCCCGCAGGGTGGGAGTGAAGCTGATTGTTGGCGTTCCCAACTACGAATTGCTTCCGTACATCGATAAAAAAGTGAAGGAATATGATTTCCGTTGCGCCATTCATATTCACGGCCCCGATATTCCGTTGTATCCCACAGCCGACGACGTGATCGATCATGTGAAAAACCTCGACCACCGCATCGGTCTGTGTTTGGACCTTGCGCATGATACGCGCGCCGGGTTCAACCCGATAACCGATCTGAAAAAATACCGGCAACGGGTGTTCGACATTCACCTGAACGACGCGACCGAAGCGAGTAAAAACGGCAAACTTTGCGAACTGGGCCGCGGCATCGTCGATCTTCCGGCGTTTGTGCGGACGTTGCGCAAAGTGAAGTACGACGGATGTTGTAGTATCGAACTGACTGCAAACAAAGAAGATGCTTTTGCAGCTGCGGCCGAATCGGTTGGTTATATCAAAGGCGTTGCGTGTGCGACGAAATAAAACGAAAAAAAATGGAACAAAAGAAAAGTAACATCAGGTGGTACATTTTGTCCTTGCTGTTTCTGGCTACCACGTTGTTGTATGTAGACAGAGCCGCACTGGGCGTGATGGCGCCGTTTCTGCAAGACCCCGAAAGCCCGTTTTTCCTGGGATGGTCGGAAAAGGAATACGGCTACATCAATTCGGCTTTCATGTTCGGCTATGCCATTTGTTTCCTGTTCATGGGGCAATTCATCGACCGGATAGGCACCCGAAAAGGGTACGCCATATCGGTGGGTTTGTGGAGCGCGGCGCAAATGATACATTCGCTGGTTTCGTCGTGGATAGGGTTTGCTGCAAGCCGCCTCGCTCTATCCGTCGGGCAGTCGGGTAATTTCCCGTCGGCCATTAAAACCGTAACCGAATGGTTCCCGAAAAAGGAACGGGCG
>JAVBRP010000255.1:0-4514 GCA_031547815.1 Bacteroidales bacterium
AAGTGAAAGTTCGCGGAATCCCGTGTTTCGCGGCAAACGCATCCGCCGTTTCTTGAGCGCGCGAACATACCGCCGCAAGTTCGAAACGTTCGTCCTCGCGCCCTCCGGCAATCACCCAATCGGTAATAAAGTTGGTGCCGATGACACCAAAACGTAAACGATTCATTTTATGGTTTAAAGTTTATCTTCGATGAGCTTGCAAGCTCGGTTGAGGTTTAAAGATTCGATGCTATATCGGTTTTGTTCGTCGGATAAGACAAAACATGTTTTCCGCTTTCGATTTCAACGATATCTGCTTTCCGCTCGCAAGCGATACCGTCGAGTGTATAGCCGGCGGCATGTTCGGGCAGAACGGCTTTCGCTTTGCACCCGACGGGAACCGTTATATCGATGTGCAGGACGTTCGCTTCCGATCGCCAATCGACAATTAATGTGCCGTAAGGCGTTTCTTTTGTCGTTTTTGCCCAATCGATGCCTTCGGGGATCTGAGGAGAAATGAATACTTCCCGATATCCCGGATGTGCTTCGTCGGGAATGATGCCGCCCACCGCTTGATAAAACCACGAACCGATGCCGTTGTAACAATTGTGTATCCGGCTCCGGGTACCGTCCCAATGCTCCCATGTAGTGACGGCGCCGTTGTCGATCATGTATAAATAACCGGGATAGGTTCGTTTTTTCAACCCGGAATAGATCAGGTCTTTAGCACGATTCTTGACGGCCCATTCGGTCAGCACCGGAATCCCTACCAGCCCGCAAGCAATATGCCCATCGTAAGTTTTTTCGGTTTCAAGATAAAGCCTGTCTGCAACTTTCCCGATCAACGAATCGGGCGTTACACCCGTCAACATCGGATAAACGAGGTCTATTTGCGTCGCCGTGCCGTATTTGTTTTCTTCGGCATTAAAAAATTGCTTCTGAATCAATTGTTGCAATTGCGCTTTTTGAACGGCATATTTTTCCGCATCTTCGGTTTTTCCGAGTGAGCGGGCGATTTTTTCCATGGTGCGGTAACATTCGACAATAAAACAATTGTTTACCAAATCGACGGATGCTTCCGCTCGTTGATCGATTCCTTTCGGGCACGCCCAATCGCCGAGATACCAATTCCGATAATCGGTGTCGGGCCAACGTTTCAACAGCCCGTCGACGGAATATTTTGCCGCGTAGCCCAGCCATTGCTGCATTTCGGGATAGTATTTCTCGATCAATCGCGCATCGCCGTAGTTTACGTAAGTGCGCCACGACGCCGTGATGATAAATCCGCACCAATACGGACCTCCGCCCGCTTTGTACGGATTAGGCGCTGTATGCGGCATCCCGCCGTCTTCGCGGATGCAATCTGCCCAAGCCTGCATCCAGTTGGCATAGAGAGGCGACAGGTCGAACATCGTTTGCGCGGTTTCGGTCGATGCATTGCCGTCGCCGCCGTATCCGAGCCGTTCGTGTTGCGGGCAATCGACCATGTAGCCTCCGAACGTGAGGCATCGAAACGTATATTGAATCATGTCGTGGATGGCATTCATATCGTTGTCGGAACATTGAAAAGACGATGCCGTGCGGTAATCCGTATGTACCGGATATGCCTTGACGGCCTCCTTTGCGGGAGGTTCGGCCAATCCGGATATTTTCACGAAACGAAAACCGTGGCTGTTGAATTTGTTGCGAAAAATTTCCTTCCCCTTTCCCGAAGCGACATAGACATCTCTTTGTCCCTGATTGACCAAGTCGCCTTTATCATTCAGCCGGTCGGCATACGACATATCGATCTTTTGCCCGGCTTGCAATGTCGGAAATCCTATCTCCACCCGTCCGGTCAATGTTTTTCCCATGTCGGCCACCCAAATGCTATCGCTCATCGCCCTTACATCCACCGCATCGATCGTTTCGCGAATACGGTTAGGTTCCGTCATTTGAGCGGAAACGGCACGTTCGGGCACCTCGACTTTTATCGCCGGATGCCACTCCAACCGATCCAGCGATGCCGTGGTTAAGTCTTCAGGAACCGATGCCCCGTCGACATATTCGCCTCCGAATTGATGAGGCCGCCATGTGCCGATGCTTGAATACCCGCTTTCGCGTCCTTTCCATGATGCATCCGACACGACGATCGTATTCCGGCTTCCGTCTCGCCATTCTTCGAGTTGCACTTTCGCCAAAGGGCCGTCGTGCGTCACTCCCGGCAATCCGGGCCGATACCAGCCTTGCCCCAACCATATCACAAGATCATTTTTGCCTTTTCGCACATACGGCGAGACATCATAAGTGCAAAACAACACCCTTTTATCGAGTTGCGAAACTGCGGGCGACAGCACGTCATCGCTCACTTTGGCGCCGTTGATGTATGCTTCGTGGTATCCCAACGAAGCGACGTACAGGAACAGTGCGCTTTTCTTATCCGACACATCGAATTGCGTACGCAAAAGAGGACTTTGCGGATTGCCCGTTTCACGCGATAATCCGATGAAATCGCCTTTCCAATCGGATTCGGACAATCCGATGCCGAAAAACGCTTCGTCGCTCCACCTCGATGCATCACCTTTTTCGTTCCATACGCGCACCTTCCAATAAACTCGGGAACATGACGAAAGCGGTTTTCCGGCGTAAGCCGTCATCACGGACGACGGCGAAGTTACTTTTCCCGTATTCCATAAATCGGCTTTTTCCTCGCTCAATAACCGCAGGTCGCTTGCCGCCAATATTTGATACGCTTGCTGGCGGGTGCCGTTTTCGACGCTCTTGATTTTCCAACTGAGGTGCGGCGCGGCGTTTTCTATTCCCGAAGGGTTCGAAAGATTCTCGCAACGCAGGTCGAACACTTCGAAAGAGCGGAATGTACATCCCGCACCCGTGAGCATTGCCGACAGGATCAGAATTGAAACAAATTGTGGCATGTGTGCAATGATTTTATTTGGTATGATTCATTTTTCAACAAAATTATAAAAAATCATGGAAAGGTTTCGATAAAAATGTAATTTTGTCCGGTTTAAGAACCGGCAAAAATTTCTCAATACACATTCATTTATCATTTATGGAATTATTATCTAAAAGATTGACAAGTCTTTCGGAATCGCAGACCATGGCCATGAACCAAAAGAGTCAGGATCTGCAAGCACAGGGTGTCGATGTGGTGAACCTCAGCGTGGGCGAGCCTGATTTTTTCACACCCGATCATATCAAAGAAGCAGCCAAAGAAGCTGTGGATAAAAACTTTTCGTTCTATTCGCCCGGCGACGGATACATGGACCTTCGCAAAGCCGCAGCCGCCAAGCTGAAAAAAGAAAATAACCTCGATTATACGCCGCAACAGATCATTGTTTCCAACGGAGCCAAGCATTCGTTGGCCAATACGATCATGTCGATAGTCGACGACAGCGACGAAGTGATCGTTCCCGCGCCTTATTGGGTGACCTACACCGAGTTGGTGAAACTTGCCGGCGGAACGAGCGTGATTATCGAAACCTCGTTGGCAACCGATTTTAAGGTGACTCCCGCTCAATTGGAAGCAGCCATCACGCCGAAAACCAAAGCATTTGTGCTTTGCTCGCCTTCGAATCCCACAGGCAGCGTCTATTCCAAAGAAGAGTTGAAGGCTGTTGCCGACATTATCGCCAAACATCCGCGCATCATCGTCATTGCCGACGAAATTTACGAGCACATCAATTTTGCGGGCAAGCACGAAAGCATCGCGCAATTCCCCGAAATGAAAGATCGCACGGTGGTGATCAACGGTGTTTCAAAATGTTTCGCCATGACCGGCTATCGCATCGGCTATATCGCTGCGCCTTTGTGGATTGCCAAAGCCTGCTCGAAGCTGCAAAGCCAATTCACTTCGGGACCTTCGTCCATCGCGCAACGTGCCGCGTTGAAAGCGCTGACCACTGAAAGCAGCTTTACCGAGGATATGAAGAAAGTTTTCAAGCGTCGCCGCGACCTTGTGTTGCAAGGCTTGTCGGAAATTCCCGGACTTAAATTCAATGTTCCGCAAGGCGCATTTTATGTGTTTCCCGATGTAAGCCATTATTTCGGAAAAAGCGACGGCGAAAACACCATCAAAGATTGCAACGACGTAAGTCTTTATCTGCTCGGTAAGGCATACGTGGCAACCGTGCCCGGCGATGCGTTCGGCGAACCGAAATGCATCCGCCTGTCGTACGCCACGGCCGACGAAAAATTGCAAAAGGCGATGACGCAGATGAAAGAGGCTTTCGCGAAGCTGAAATAAATATTCGAATGGAACGCGGATGACACGGATTTAACCGATCGGCGCGGATTTTATCCGTATAAATCCGTCAAATCCGTGTCATCCGTGTTCCATTTCAACAAAAATCGAAATGATCGGTACTATTTTTGCAGGTAATTGATAGAATACAATTTGTAAATTTCATGAATACGATCATAACATCCGAATCGGCAAAAAAAGGAGTGACAACTCCGTATAATTTTACCGGTGATGAATTTCTCGAAGAAATTCGCAAAGCCGAAGAAGGGAAGTTTTACCCCGTGGAAGAGGG
>JAVBRP010000262.1:0-8209 GCA_031547815.1 Bacteroidales bacterium
GACCGGCAGCGCAACCGATTGGCAAGCCTTACAAGCGATATTGCTGCAAAGCAAAAGGAATTGAAAGATCGCGACGAAGAGATCGACCAACAAATATTGCTGATTGCCGAAAAACAAAAAGCCATCGACGAGCAAAGCCGCCTCAATGCCCGATACAGTGACGAAATAGCCGAAAAACAGACGCAAATCGGCGGTCTGAATACGCAAATCAACCAACAATTGGCCAAACTGAAGATGCAAAACGTCATCATCGTTTTGGGCGGTTTGTTGTTGGTTTTCTTGACAGTTTTCGGTATTTACGCTTACCGCAATTACAAGCAGAAACAGCGTACCAATCGAATTTTGCAGGCGCAGAATGAAGAAATTACCGAACAGCGCGACAGGATTGCCCAACAGAACAAAGAGATAACCGACAGCATCGTCTATGCGCGGCGTATCCAAAAAGCGATACTTCCCAAACGGAAAATGATGCAGGAATATATCGACATGTTCATTTTTAACCGTCCGCGCAACATCGTCAGCGGCGATTTCTACTGGATGTCGAAAAAAGACGACAAGTTGATCATCGTGGCAGCCGACTGTACGGGACACGGCGTTCCGGGAGCGTTCATGAGCATGTTGGGTATCGCATTCCTGAACGAAATAGTGGGGAAAGAAAGCGAGGTGTATGCCAACGAGATATTGAATAAACTGAGAGATCACGTGGTTCGTTCGCTTCATCAAACCGGAAAATCGGAAGAAGAGGATACCAAAGACGGCATGGACATTGCTTTGTGCGTGATCGATTATCCGAGCATGACGCTTCAATACGCCGGAGCTTACAATCCGCTTATTTTGATCCGCAACAACGATTTGATGGAGATAAAAGCCGACAAAATGCCGGTTGCTTATTCGGACGCTCACGGCAATAAAGCATTCACGAATAACTTGGTTCCCGTGGTTCAGGGCGATTGTATTTACATGTTTTCCGACGGGTATGCCGACCAATTCGGCGGCTATGAGGAAAAATCGAAAAAATTCTCTTCCAAAAGATTGAAAACCACATTGCTGAAAGTGAGCGATTTGCCCATGAAAGAGCAAGAGAAAACCATCGCGCAAAAATATGACGAATGGAAAGGGCATCACGAGCAAGTGGATGATGTGCTGCTGGTCGGGGTAAAAGTTTAACGTTCGGAATTACAACTTTTTTAACTTCGCGTTGTTTCATTATGACAATTTGGCGGGAGCATCGAGCCGTTGCTCGGTGCTCCGTCAAAGGTGCGTGATGTCGTATGAAGCGTTGTTGTCGGATTATCGCTGTTCTTATCCTGTCGGGCATTTCGGTTTCGAATGTATGTGCCCGGACGGAAGTCTTTTCGGATGATACCGTTGCTTCGGCGCCGACAAAAGTGCGTCGGCAAAATTGGCGAATAGGGCTGCATAACGGTGTCAGCTACTTATGGACAAGTCTCGACAAAGCGCAAACGCAACTTATCTCCGACGGCGCCGATCCCGATGATGTAGACGATTTTTTCAAGAAATTCCGCCGGGGATACCATTTTTCGGCCGATGCGTATAAGATTTTCGCGAATATATGGGGAGTAGGAGTGAAGTACTCCGTTATGGCGAGCGTTGCCGAACAATACATGCGATTTGAAGCTCCGGATGGCTTGAATCTGCTTCATACGGACATCACCAACCGGGAATACGTCAATTTTATCGGAGGCTCTTTTTATGCGCAACATTGGTTCGCGCGCGCCGAAAGATTGTATGTCAATGCGAATATTTCGCTGGGATGCGCTTTTTACCGCAATGAGTTCGAAACGGATTTCGAGAATTATTATTTCCGCGTCAATCGGTTGGACAAAGGGAAAACCATCGGCGGAGGTGCGGAAATTGCATTGGAATATTTCCCGACGCCGGGCATTTCGCTGGCTTGCGGCGTCGGATGCTTTTTGGCCCGGTTCGACCGGCTTTCGGTTACCCGCGGCGGAATTACGGAAACGGTCGATTTGACGGGAGAAGATCGCAGAAATGTTTCCCGTTTCGACTTTTCTGTGGGGATCAGATTTTATTTCAAATAATGCAATCGATGAAAACACAGCATATCATAGTCGATTTTTCTTTGCGACTTTACGTCTTTGCGAGAGAAAAATCACGCAAAGGCGCAAAGACGCAAAGACCGGCGTTGTCGAGAGCTGTGAGCATTTTCCGTTTCTTGGCTTTCGGCTTTATGTTGTCGGCCGTTGCCGGTTGCAGCGACGATTTTTTGGAATATCCGCAAAAATATCCGACAAGAAGATCGGATGTTGCACTGTACTTTACCCCGTCAACGGGCTATTACGAACATACGGTAACTATTCCCGGCCTCGGCAACCGGGCCTATTCCGTCGGGATGTGTCCTAAATGGCTGACATTTAAGTATCTGAAGGGAAACTTCGCGAACGATGTTGCGGTATTGAAATTTACCGTGCAAAACGTTCCCGCTTCGTTCGCGCCCGGAACCTACGAAAGCGAGCTTAGCTTGACCGTAGAAGATTTCGGCGTTTTCAAGATACCGGTCTATTTTACGAACGAATAATCACGCTTCCTGTTCCCGATGAAATTGCACCGCGCGGTTCATGAATTTGTTCAACGGGAGCATCAATTTGTACACGCGGACGCTTTCTTCGAGCAGCCGGTCGCCGGTAAGCGTTTTTTCGTCTATATTTCTGTAATACGTATAATCCTTACGCTTGATCAAATTTATATCGGGAAAATCTTTGGGAAATCCTTTGGGCACGGTGCGCAATAAGCCGCCGTCGAACCACGTGAATGCGGAGGCGAAAGCGGGAGCCTCGATAATGGATTTATACTCTTTCGTTTGCTCGAAAATGTCGGTGCGGATGGCTTTCAAAGTTGCGGCGTCGGGGCTGTAGTAGCCGCCCGCCCACATCGAATGATCGAGGTAGCCGGCATTCGTCGGCTCGACATGAAAATAATAGCCGCACAACGTGCTTTTGCGGCCGCCGGGGGCGATGTATGCGCCGAAATGATTCTTGTACGGCGTTTTGTCGGGCGAAAAACGCACATCGCGATAGATTCGATACACGCAATCCTTGGCGGTGATCGATCCGATGCTCGGGTCGAAAAGACGTATTTCGCCGATCAATCGATCGACAAATCCGTCGAATTCGACTTTGGCGCTTTGGTAGAAATCGCGGTTGGCATCGAACCATTCTTTGTGGTTGTTGGCGATCAATTCGCGCAGGAAGGCTATACTTATCTGTAACATAATTGTTTAAAGATGCTAAATACAATGATTTGAAATTCAAATTCGGAGATTCGAGACACAAAAGTAAGCATTATTCAATGTTTTTTGTTTTATTTGCATACGATTAGAATATAAATAATGCCTAAATTCTTACTTTTCATACGCACACATACATACATCATTTTGCTCTATATCGTTAGCATTATTATTGTATGTTTTTTATTTCCCCGCGAAGGTAAATTTCCTTACGAATTTCAAAAAGGTAAAGTTTGGGGACACGAGGATTTGTTTGCGCCGTTTGACGTGCCGATCCTCAAAACGCCGCAGGAACTGGATGTCGAAAAGGACAGCCTTCGCAAAGCGTTTGTCGTATACTACAATTTTCATTCGGATGTGGCCGACCGGCAAAAGGCGCGGTTCAGCCAAACATTCGACGAGCATTTGTTGACCGCCGATTTGGATAAGCACGAGAGCGAAAAGCTGTACGGTACCGTTATTTCTTTGCTGGATTCGGTCTACAATCGAGGAATTTTGCAGGTAGAAGAGGGCGCCGGGCCTAAAAGCTCGTCGGATCAGATCATCATCATCAAAAACAATATCGGCGAGGAAGGCGATACGGACGATATTTATACCCAAAAGTCCGCTTACGAAATGCTTGTGAGGGGGTTGGGAGGTTTTGAGGACGAAAGGGAAAAAATATTTTTGAAGGGTTTGAATTTGAACGAATTCATACTTCCCAACCTGACTTTCAATGCCGATATTACCGATAAGGCAAAAACGGAACAACTCGGGAAAATGTCGTACACCAAAGGAGTGGTTCCGGCCAACCGGAAAATCATTGCGCATGGCGAAGTGGTTAACGACGAGAAATATAATATGTTGACTTCGCTGAAATATGAGTTCGAAAACAAAGTAGGCACATCCGGGAATTTCAACCGAATCCTCGTCGGTCAAATTATCATTGTGGTGTTGGCTTTTATGTTGATATACCTGTTCTTGATGAGATTTCGCCCCGAAGTTTTCCGCAATACCTTGCGAACAACCTTTCTGCTGTTAATTGTGGTGATTTTTGTCGGATTGTCGGGATTTGTCGTCAGCAAAGAATATTTTAACCTTTACCTGATTCCGTACGTGTTGATCCCGGTGATTATCTGCACGTTCTATGATGCGCGAACGGCAACTTATATTTTTATGGTTGCTCTGTTGCTGATCGGATTTTTTGCGCCCAACGGCTTCGAATTTATCTTTCTCAATTTTGTGGCCGGCATCGTGGGAATCATGAACGTGCGCTCCATTTACCATCGCGGCGCCTTATTCAAATCCGTCATTTGGGTAATTTTGTCCTACTTCGTGGTGTATTCGGCCATGATATTGATTCAGGGAACGAGCAGCATCAAGCATATCGATTGGATGAATTACCTGCGTTTCGCGGTCAGCGGAGCATTACTCTTTATCGTATATCCGTCCATCTTTATATTCGAAAAAACTTTCGGTTTTATATCCGACATCACTCTGATGGAACTTTCGGATACTAACCAGCCGTTGCTGCGGCAGTTGTCGGAAGCGGCTCCCGGCACTTTCCAGCATTCCTTGCAGGTGGCCAATTTGTCGGAAGAGGTCATCCAGAAAATCGGAGGCAACCCGTTGCTGATCCGTACGGCGGCTTTGTACCACGACATCGGGAAAATAACGCGCCCGGCTTATTTCATCGAGAACCAATCGGTAGGCCGAAATCCGCACGAGGACCTGAGTCCCGAAAACAGCGCGCAAATCATCATCGAGCACGTTTCGAACGGCATCGAAATAGCCAAAAAGAACCGTATCCCGCAGCACGTCATCGATTTCATACGCACGCATCACGGAACGACTACGGTGCGCTTCTTTTACCATCTTTATCAAAAACAAAGTACGGACAGAAGAATCGATCGGTCGAAATTTACGTATCCCGGCCCCATTCCTTTCTCGAAAGAAATGGTTGTGCTGATGATGTGCGACTCCATCGAAGCGGCTTCGCGAAGTTTGAAAGAGGTGAATCATCGGAGTATCAGCGATTTGGTGGACAATATCATCAATTACCAGATTTTGGAAGATCAATACAACGATGCCAACATCACCTATCGGGAAATCAACACGGCCAAGCACATCATCAAAAATCGACTGATGAATATTTATCATGTGCGTATCGAATATCCGAAAGAATGAAAAATATGGAAAAATCTTTTTGGTTTATTTCATGATAATGTATATCTTTGCTGCCCGAAAAATCGAAAAATATAATCAGATAAATAAGCAATGAAGAAGGACATACATCCGAAGAATTACCGGTTGGTGGCATTTAAAGATATGTCGAACGACTATACCTTTATTACCCGTTCGACAGCCAATTCGCGTGAAACCATTGAAATAGAAGGGACGGAATATCCGTTGATCAAATTGGAAATTTCCAACACATCGCATCCGTTCTATACCGGTAAAATGAAACTGGTTGATACCGCAGGCCGTGTCGACAAATTCATGAATCGGTACAAAGATCATTACAAGAAGAAATAAGGATTTATTTCCCGACAATATAAAACTTCGGGTTTCACGCATGTTTTGTGGAATTCGAAGTTTTTGTTTCCGGCAGCATGGTCGGAAAAGTTCCGCCGGAAAACGATAGCCGGTTAGTCCGAGACGTTTGCCGAGGTACCGATAGTTATCGTAGTTTTTATCGCATAAAACAATAAGCTATGGCAAAGAGGCATTATGATGATTTTATCGACGGTGCGTCATCGTCCGATCGATCGAAAAAACGCGATATGAATGTCCTTGTGCCTATCGGCAGCGACCTCGACGAGAGTATTCCGCTGCCGAAAACACTGACGCTGTTTCCGCTGAAACGAACGCTGCTTTTTCCCGGCGTGGTGTTGCCGATCAATATCGGAAATTCCCGCCCGCTGAAAGAAATCGAAAAAATATATCATCCGGGGCAGTATGTCGCCGCGCTGATGCAGCACGACGCATACGTCAACCGCCCCACATCGGAAAACATATACGCTTACGGAACGCTTGCGGAGATTAAAAGAATATTTCAAATTCCCGACGGCTCCGTTATCGTTATCCTGCACGGAAAAAAACGAATCGTCTTCGAATCGATCGCAAAGCGGCAATCGGCTTGGCAAGTGACCTACAAAGCGCTCGAAGAAACGCCGGCGGACGAATCGGACCCGGAATACAAAGCATTAGCCGCAACCGTCAAAGATCTGGCCATGCGGGTTATCGATCTGTCCTCCGAACTGCCTTCCGATTTTTCGTCCGAGATGATCTTCGTGATCAAAAACATCGAAGACCCGCACCTGATCGTCAATTTCGTCGCTACGCACGTCCTCGTGAAAGTACACGAAAAGGAAACGCTTATCGAAATAACCGACCAAAAGCGGCAAGCAAAAGTATTAACGGAGATACTGGCCCGCGAATTGCAGATGTTGGAACTGAAGTACCACATCGAAAGCAAGATAAAGGTCGATTTCGACAAGCAGCAACACGAATTCCTGCTGCGCCAGCAAATGCGGGTTATTCAGGAAGAACTTGGCGACGACCCTTTAAGCATGGAAATCAAATACATGGAAGATGCTGCGGGTAAGAAAAAGTGGGGGCCGGAAAACAAGAAAATATTCGAACGGGAATTAAAAAAATTGCAGCGACTCAATCCCGCCGCCATCGAATATTCGAACCAGCTCAATTACTTATACACGTTTTTGGACCTTCCGTGGAATGAATATACGCAAGATAATTTCGATTTGAAACGCGCACGGGAAGTATTGGATGAAGAACATTTCGGTTTGGACAAAGTGAAGGAGCGTTTGCTGGAATATTTGGCCGTGCTGAAACTAAAAAACGATCTGAAATCGCCGATATTATGCCTGGTAGGCCCTCCCGGCGTAGGCAAAACATCGTTGGGAAAATCAATCGCCAAGGCGTTGAATCGCAATTATGTGCGCATGTCGTTGGGCGGACTGCACGACGAAGCGGAAATACGCGGTCATCGGAAAACATACATCGGCGCCATGCCGGGGCGGGTGATACAAAATATCAGAAAAGCAAAATCGGCCAATCCCGTTTTTGTGCTCGACGAGATCGATAAAATGGGGACGGGAGCGCACGGCGACCCTGCATCGGCATTGCTGGAAGTGCTCGACCCGGAGCAAAACAGCACATTTTACGACAATTATCTGGAGCTGGAATTCGACCTCTCCAAAGTAATGTTTGTTGCCACAGCCAATAATTTAACCTCCATCAGTCCCGCTTTGCGCGATCGGATGGAAGTGATCGAAGTGAACGGTTATGTGTTGGAAGAAAAAATCTCCATTGCCGAAAAACACTTGATACCGAAACAAATAAGCGTGCACGGAGTAGACAAGCGCCACATCTCCTTTACGCGCGATGCCGTTGTTTTCATGATCGAAAACTATACGCGCGAATCGGGCGTTCGCGAGTTGGACAAAACCATAGCTTCCGTTATTCGCAACCTTGCCAAAAAGGTCGTGCTGCAAGTCGATTTTCCGAAAACGCTTCACCCGGAACATGTTCGCGAAATATTGGGCGCGCCGAAATATCTCCGCGAAAGGTATCAAGGCAACGAATACGCGGGGGTGGTCACCGGTTTGGCGTGGACATCGGAAGGCGGCGATATTCTTTTTATCGAAAGCAGTTTAAGCCGCGGCAAAGGAGCATTGACGCTCACCGGCAATTTGGGCACGGTGATGAAGGAATCGGCCGTCATCGCATTGGAATACATCAAAGCCAATTGCGCGCAACTGCAAATCCCCTACGATGTTTTCGAGCGGTGGAACGTACATGTGCACGTTCCGGAAGGCGCCATCCCGAAAGACGGACCTTCGGCGGGCCTGGCCATGGTGATCTCGATGGCCTCGGCATTCACGCGCCGAAAAGTGCGCAAAAAAACGGCTGTGACCGGCGAAGTCACCTTGCGGGGAA
>JAVBRP010000222.1:0-6126 GCA_031547815.1 Bacteroidales bacterium
GAAGTGCAACGCGCACATGCGCCTCGCCGTTTGGACATGAGCCGCATGCAGGCCCGCAAAAGCGAATTTGCTTCGCGCGCCTCATCGGGCGGCGGAGGCGGCGGGCAGCAAGCGCCGCCCGAAATGCAGGACACGCGCGAACGTCAGGCGCCGCAACCATTCGTCAAAACCGAAAAGAAAGTCGGCCGCAACGACCCGTGCCCCTGCGGAAGCGGCAAGAAATACAAGAATTGCTGCGGACAAGGGCAGTAAGCGCTGAAAGCCGACAAAACATATATTACCGGACCTCTCAGGTTTCAAAAACCTAAGGGATACGAAATAAATAACTTCGCCCTTTTTTTATTTTCACCCCGACCCTAAAGGGAGTTTCGGTAGCCGGCACACCGAAACTTCCTTTAAGGTCGGGGTGAAAATAATGATAACTCATTTTTTTACGTCGCTAAAAGGCAGGGCCGTCACGTTCTCATCAAGTATCATCGGTTAATGCCCGCCGGGCGATGGTAATGCTCGTGACGAAAGCCGTCGGGTATCGGTAATATTATCCGCCGGCGTGAATGCCGACAACCGGGCGGGAATGTATCGTTCACGGGCATGAATGCCTCCGCCGACTATCGGAACATGTCATTCACGCGCGTGAATATCGACAACCGGGGTCGGAAAATAACATTCACGCGCGTGAATTTCGACAACCGGGGTCGGAAAACAACATTCACGAGCGTGTATGCCTCCGCCGACCGTCGGAAAATGCCGGTAACTTTTCCGAAGGGTCAAAATCACATACTTACCGTTGCCTACAGCATATTCCGTTAAGTCCGCTTCTCTCTGCGGTTCTCCGGATCAAGATGAAAAATATGTTGGCGGAAAATTCCTCTAATTTCCCAAAGAGTTATACCTCGCACTGTCGAGTTTTATGCATTAGCTTTTTCCCTCGCTTTGCGTCTTAGCGCCTTTGCGAGAGAATAAACACGCAAAGACGCCGAGACGCAAAACACAAAATCATCCCGCGTGAAGTATAATGCCCTGACGGGCAATCATTGGTTTGGAGCAACTTTTTCTATTGACGTAGTTGTCTTACGGACAATTGAGGCAGTGAAAATTCCCCGTAGGGAGAAAAATGTCAATAGAATCGGGCAAACAAGAAGTGTTAAATTGTCCGCCGGGACATAAACAATTGTAAAATTTCACATCACCGGCATTCTTTTGCGCTTGATCCGGTTCTCCGTCACTTCTCCGTGTCTCGAAAACGCACTCAGCTTCCCCAAACGATAAATCCGATGCCGACAAGCATTCCCGCCAACAGGATCGCTTTTCGCTTGATATTCTTTTCGTGCAGAAAGAGCGCTCCCGCCAGAAACGGCACGACGACGCTGCAACGCCGCAACGCGGACACGATGGATACGAGCGATTCGGGGTACGACAATGCGTAGAAATATGCGTAATCGGCCACGGACAGACATATTCCGATCAACGGGATGGTGTAGCGCCAACGAAACGGCTGCAACTTGCGCGACGGATACCATTTGAATACGACAAACGGCAGGATGACGGGAACCAAATATATCGAAAACCAAGCCTGCACCACCAACCGATCGAACCGGGCGAGCAGAAACTTGTCGTAAAGCCCGCTGACGGAACCCAGCAGCGTGCCGGCATAGATGCACCACATCCATTTGTTGTTTTTGAACGAAAAACCTTCCTTGCGGCCGGCTTGCGAAAAGAACCAAAAAAAAGTGAGGCTGATGAGCAACCCCGACCATTGCAGCATGTTGAGGCGTTCGCCGAAAATCGCCAAAGCGCCGATGAGCGTCCACAGCGGGCCGGTGGAACGAACCGGCGAAACGATGGTCAACGGCAGATATTTCATGGCGTAGTACGACAGCATCCACGATGCTCCGACGATGATCGATTTGAGAAAGATCAACCCGTGCGTAGTTAAATCGACGGATTGCACATACCAAAAATGCGGTTGCGCCGCTTCGGGCCGGAGACAGGAAATGATGACGGGGGGCAGAAAAATAAAGGCTCCGGTGACGGTTGCCGACAATAAGACGGGAAGCACGGCATTGTTGTGCAGCGACACTTTCTTCAAAATATCGTAAACGCCCAGCAATATCGCCGAAAGAAGGGCAAGAAAAACCCACATGGTTTAAAAAAATTACATGCGGCAACGCCGCAAAAAACGGCGCAAAGATACGGAAAGATTGAGATTGTTATTCTCCCGCTTTGGGCTTGCTTTTTCGGGAGAAAGGATTTTTACGCGGCGAAGTGCCTTTGGTGTTGCCCGCGCCCGATTCGGGTTTTACCCGTTTCGATTTCCCTTCCTGATAGGAACCGCCCCCGCCCTGTTGATAGTCCGCCGGGTTCGCTCTTTTCTTCGATTTCCCCTCCTCGTACGTGCCGCCTCCGCCGTGTTGAATGTCTGACGGGTTCACCCTGCTTTTCGATTTTCCCTCCTCATAAGTTCCGCCACCGCCGTGTTGGTAATCGGACGGCTTCGGCCTGTCGACCTTTCGCTCTTCGGTTTTGAAACTCGACGCAAAACGCTCTTCATTATTTTTCTCGGCCTTTTTACGACTTGCGGCCATACGCTTCTTCACCTCCTTGGCGCGCCGTTTTTCGATTTTCTCAATATCGTCCTTCGGTCGGAACCAGCGCACCAAGAAAAACTCCTTTTTGGTCCTGTTCTTTTCTTCGGAAATCTTGAGATTCTCGTCCATACGGTCGCGAACCTCCTGCGTTTGCATTTCCCGGTGACGGGTAATACCGTCTTGGCGCGCCTTTTCGGCATCTTTAAGCAACTGTTGGCGTTTCCTTTCCTGATCTTCCTCAGCTTTTCTCACTTCTTTGGTGCGATAATCCTTCTTCGAGGCCCGCTCCATCTTCTTGACGTCGGCCGACTTTTTCGAGCCGGAACACGACGGCACCGCAACGGCCGCCGCACCGACCAGCATCGCGTACAGCAAAATGCGGGAAAAACGATAGAAAAATGAAGGCCGACAAAAATTCATGAACATATATCGATAGGATAATTCAATGCCCTTTAATTCAAAATCCACTCCGTAAAAGAAACATTGCGCTGTCTTCACCCCTGACCCCTAAAGGGAAACCCCTGTTTACCGCGCTTTGCGAAAGTCCCCTTTACACTCCGTAAAGGATACATTGCGCTGTCTTCACCCCTGACCCCTAAAGGGGAACCCCTGTTTACCGCGCTTTGCGAAAGTCCCCTTTAGGGGATTTAGGGGTAAAAAGACTTTTCAGAGCGGACTCATTCAACAAAATGAAATTCCTCCGCTTCGCAAGAGGTCCGAGTTCGCGCACGGAGACATCCATTTTCTTAACTAACCGGCTTGGATGTATCATTGTACGTTTTTGTCGGAAAATGGTTACATAAGACCGGCCTTTCCCGGCGAAAAGCCCCTCTCCTCCCCTCCTCAATAATTCAGCCACTGTTTGAACGCCGCCACCTTTTCGCGGCTCACGACAATCTTCTCCCGGAAGGGCGGCTCTACATGCACCACCACCCTGCTTTGGAAATACGGCTCGATTCGCTGAATCGCATCGATTTTCAGAAGCATTTGGCGGTTGGCCCGAAAAAACATGTCGGGATCGAGTTCACCGGAAAGCTGTTCCAGCGTCTGCTCCACAAGGTGTTCCTTTTGCCGGCCGGTGACGGCGAACGTGCATTTGTTTTCGCTGTAGAAATAAGCGATTTCGTCGATCCGTAAGGTGAAAAATTTATCGCCGGCGCACACCAGCACCCGCGAACGATACTTTTTCCCTTGATCGTTCACTATTTGCAGAATATCTTCCACCTGCTCCTTGCGGAAATCGGGCGAAAGTTTCGAATACAGACGCTCGAAACGCATGACGGCTTCCAGCAAGCGTTCGCGACGAAGGGGTTTCAGCAGATAATCGATGCTGTTGACCGTGAAAGCGCGGATGGCATATTCGTCGTAAGCGGTGGTGAACACGATCATGCTTGCGGGTTGTGCTTGTTCGATAAACAGAAACGAATTTCCGTCGGTCAGTTGAATGTCGAGGAACAGAATGTCGGGATGGGGATTGCGGTTGAACCACTCCACCGACTCTTCGATGCTGCCGGGCAAAATCAATATTTCCCACTCCGGTCGCAATTCCTTGAGCATGTTGTTCAACAAGCGCGTTGCCGGAAGTTCGTCTTCAACAATAGCTGCGGTTATCTTATTCATACAATAAAGGCATTTTAACGGTAAAACGATTATTTTCCCGCTCCACCGCGATATCCTTGCCGCAAAGCAGCCGATATCGCCCGGAAAGGTTTTTCAGCCCCTTTCCCGACGGAACCGCATCTTTCTTGACCCTCACCTCGTTGCTCATGCACAGGCGGCCCTCGCTGTCGATCGACAGATCGATCGTCATCGGTTTGCCGGTGCTGATGACGTTGTGCTTGATGACGTTTTCGGCCAACAATTGCAAGGTGAGCGGCGGCACTTTTTTATCGATCAACTCGGGTGCGATGCCGTTTTGCACATGAATGCAATCGCCCAAACGCACGCGGTGCAGAAAGATGTACGAATCGAGAAATTCCAACTCTTCGCGCAGGGTTGCCGACCGGCGGTCGTGGCATTGGAGAATGTAGCGGTATACATCCGACAGATGCCGGGTGAACCGTATCGCGTTGGCGGGGTCGCATTCTATTTCGGAAATCAGCGCATTCAGGTTATTGAACAGAAAATGCGGGTTCAGTTGGCTTTGCAGGGCTTGGTATTTCGCTTTGGCGGTGCTTTCTTCCAATTCTTCGGTGTGTTTCCGCAAAGAAATCAGGTGGTGATAGAAATTGTTGACAACGATTTGGCCGACCACCACAAGTTCGACCAACCACACGAGAAGCATTATCCGCAAGCCGCGATCCTGCAAGGCGAACGGCTCGGGCAAAGCCATGATCCGACGCACGGAAACCAACATCAGGTAGTTGATAATCAAAAGCAACAACGCAACCACAGGCAGGTACAAAAGCCTTCGACGGTTGTCTTTCAACAGGTCGGGAAAGGCGTTTTGCATCCGATGGTTGATTTGCAACAGACTAAGTCCAATGACATTGGATATGAAAATAATTGCCGCAAATGCTTTTACGGAAACAGGTGCGGATCTGTCGGTGGCGGGGTGCGAATAAACGGCAAGAAAAAAATACGAAAAGCAACCCAAAACCGTGAATAACAGAATGACGAAAAACAGGCGATATTTACTCCGAACGGGCTTCATTTTCTTGGCTTTCGGCACAAATTTACAAAAAACAAACACAAGAAGTACATTTTTGTACGATTTTGTCGAAAACTTTACCGAACGGTTCGGTGATTCATATCAACGATTCGGTGGCGGGAATATACGATTCGGTAAAAAAAAAGCGCTTCCCCTTTTTCACGTCAATATTTTTGCAACAAAAAACAACAAAAATGTCGGGACGAAATCATCAAATAAGGAATGAAGACAAAATAATTTACTCATTTGACAGGATTAACATGATTTACAAGATTTAAATCCTGTAAATCATGTTAATCCTGTCTGAAAAAAATGGGAATGTTATTTTGTCATCGTCACTAAGATTTTAATCAACACTTTATTTAATTACATTTTAATTTTCAAATCATGAATACATCTCTTATCGAAGAAGTAAAAAGTGCAGTGAAAAACTGGTGGGTATCCCTCGTTTTGGGGATTTTGTTTGTCGTTACGGCAATGTGGCTCATGTTCAGTCCCGCCGAAGGTTACGGGGCGCTGGTCATTCTGTTCAGCATTTGCATGTTCGCAAGCGGAGTACTCGAAATCGTTTTTGCGGTCGGCAATCGCGAAATACTTCCGGGCTGGGGCTGGTATTTAGCCTGCGGCATCATCGACGTGCTTTTGGGTGTCGTGCTCATCGGTTTCCCGTTCGTAACGGCCGTTGTAATACCCTACGTTCTCGCTTTCTGGATCATGTTTCGCGGATTCACCGCCATGGGCTACGCCATGGATTTGAACCGTTTCGGGGTGAAAGGCTGGGGCTGGTATCTGGTATTCGGCATTTTGGGCATTATTTGTTCGTTGGCCGTTATTTGGCAACCCGCCGCCGGCGCTTTGGCTTCGGTGTATATTGTGGCATTCGCCTTT
>JAVBRP010000010.1:0-10807 GCA_031547815.1 Bacteroidales bacterium
GTACGCAACATATCGTCCGATGCGGACGGGCGTTACCTGTTGACTGCATCGGAGGATAAGACGGCCCGGTTGTGGGATGCCCGCACGGGAAATGCGTTGCGCGTATTTCGTCCCCCCATCGGACCGGGCAACGAAGGCTGCCTGTATGCCTGCGCCTTGTCGCCCGACGGATCGACGGCGGCAGCGGGAGGCTTCACCGGCGCGTCGTGGAACAAAGCCGACAGCACGACGGTAACGGTGGGCAATTGGACGGGGTATTCCCGACAATTGAAATACAGCATTTATCTGTTTTCCACGGCTACGGGCGATCTGCTGTTGAATATTCCCGATGCCGACGCCGAAATTCTCGATCTCGCCTATTCTCCCGACGGCGTTTATTTGGCGGCGGCATTGAGCGACAATAAAGGCGTTCGTATCTTTAAAGCCGACAACGGAATGCAGATGCGCAATTTGATCGGATACGGCGGAACCGTGCGTAAAATCGGTTTCTCGAAGTCGGGACAATTGGCAAGTGTTGCCGACGACGGCTACTTGCGACTGTACGACAAGTCGTTCCGGATCGTCGGCACCCAACCGTTGGAAAGCAAGCCTGCCGATGTCGCTTTCTCGCCCGACGAATCGACCATCGTGGTCAGTTACGCCGAAAAAAACCGCATCAGCTTGTTCTACACGGCAGATTTGGAGCATCCGAAAACGCTTACCTTGCCGATGTCGTCGGGTAAATCGGCTGTTTATGTTGCCTATGCTTCCGACGGTTCATTGTTCACCGGCGAATATGACGAACGAAAAAGCTGCATCGCGACTTGGAAAAACAATTGGCGATCGAAAGAAATTTCCGCCGGAGCCGGCCGCATTGCCGGTATCCGTGTTTTACCCGACGGTTCGGTGGCTTTCGCGACAACTTATCCCGAAGTGGGAAGGGTGTTGCCCGACAACCGTATCCGGATCGACCGGGAAGGGAAGGAATACGGGCCGTATCTTTTGACAGCCGACATGACCGACCGTCCGCGCTATCAACGCGAGTTTTTCCAACTGAGCGACGACGGTTCGAAACTTGGATTGATGAGTGTCGGTTTTAATTCAATGCTCTTCTTTTCGATACCCGATCGCGAATTAACAACGGGGCCGTCATCCCTGCCGAAAGCTGTCGACGCCAATCGGGAACACAAACTACGCATCGGCGGGTGGAAAGGCGGTCGGACGCTTTCTTTGAACAGCAAAGATCTGCAAGTTCTCGACAAAGATGAGATCGGCCAATGCGCGGATGTTGCAAAAGACGGCAAATATATCCTGGCGGGAACGAATCGACACGTTATCTGCCTGGACAATCGCGGCGAAGTGGTTTGGAAACAAAAGCAGACCGATGAATGCACCGCCGTCAAAATCGCCGGCAACGGACAATCGGCCGTAGCCGCTTTGGCCGACGGCACTTATGTGTGGCTCGACATGAAGGAAGGCGCGCGCATCCTGACACTTTTTGTCCACCCCGACCGTAAACGATGGATTTTATGGACACCGGCCGGTTATTACGACTGTTCGGCCGGCGCCGAAGACCTTATCGGATGGAATATGAATCAAGGAAGCGATAAGGCGGCGGCGTTTTTCCCGGTGGCGCGTTTCAGAAATACATTTTATCGCCCCGACCTGATAGACCGGCCGCTCGATATGCAATACGCGCGGCTCGAAACGGGGAATCGCCCGAAAACGGAAACGCCTGCGCAATACATGCCGACCGATGCGCCGCAAAAAATGAATCTCGCGGAAGCATTGCCTCCCGAAGTAAGCATCGTTACTCCGCAACCCGAAAGTTCCGTAAAAACGAACCGGATCACGTTGCGGTATCATATTCGCAACACCGAGAACCTGCCCGCAGAGTCGGTGAAAATACTCATCGACGGCAGGCCCGTTCAATTGCTGCCCTCGGTACCTGCCGGCGCCAACGAAGTATCCGTGGAAGTGCCCGAACGCGATTGCGAAATATCCGTCATCGCCAAAAATAAGATTGCCGCGAGCACGCCCGCTTCCGTCAGGCTGAAATGGACGGGAACGTCGGTCGAAAACATCATGAAACCCAAATTGTATGTTCTGGCAGTGGGCATCAGCAAATACAACAACAAAGATTTCGCTTTGCAATACGCGGCCAAAGATGCCGGCGATTTTGCGGGCGCTTTGGCGAAACAAAAGGGGCTACTGTACGGAGATGTTTCCGTCAAACTGCTGACGGACAATACCGGCAACAGAGCCAACATTATGGGAGGCTTGGAGTGGATTCAACGCGAAACGACAAGCCGCGACGTGGCCATGATCTTTTTTGCGGGACACGGCGTCAACGACAACACGGGCAACTTTTTTTACATGCCCGCCGAAGCCGATCCCGAACGCTTATGGTCTACGTGCATCAATTCCGCCGAAATCAAACAAATTGTCTCCTCCGTTGCCGGGAAAGTCGTCATGTTCATGGACGCCTGCCATTCGGGAAACGTGATGGGAAAATCACGACGTTCCGCCTTCGACATCAACGGGCTGGTGAACGAATTGTCGAGTGTCGAAAACGGAGCCGTCGTTTTCACCTCGTCCACCGGACGACAATACTCGCTCGAAGACCCCGCATGGAACAACGGGGCCTTCACCAAAGCGCTGGTGGAAGGGCTTGAAGGCAAAGCCGACCTTTTTAACCGGCGCAGCATCACCGTCAAAACCCTCGACGTATACATCGCCCAACGGGTAAAAGAACTTACCGGCGGGCTACAAGCGCCCACCACCATCGTTCCGGAAAGCATCCCCGATTTCCCGATTGCCGTGAGCAAATAATTGCGGTAGCATTTGTACTTCTCACGGTAAAAAAATACCGGCGGTGTGTTCGCTTGCACGTTTGAACGGGCGTGCTTGCTCTGTGTTTTTACGAGTGGTCATTATTTTATCAAACAAAAAGCGCGTCACTGCGAGCGATAGCGAAGCAGTCTCAAAGGGAGAGACATCTGTTGGGGCCGAATCGTTAGATTATTTTGCCAATATACTTTTTATCTCTATCCTCTCTTTCCTTCCTCCACCATCTGCCTTACCGACCGGTTGAATCGATGCGCATCGATCAGATCCTCCAATCTCGGATGCATTCGGTATCTCCAGTAATGATCGGGATTTGCGGGTATGTTGATTCTTTCGGCGCCGGGATCGGGGTTGCGCAATTGCTCGTCTATCGACAACCAATCCTGCAAAGGGATGATCGCCAGCATGGACGGGGAATGAAGGTGGTTGCCGATAATTTGTCGGCATATTTCGGGGCTGCATTCCGTCGGGGCTTTGCCCGTGCGTTTGAGTACGTTGTTGAAGTAATCCCCGGTTTTGTTCGGGTCTTCTTCCCACCATGCGCGAATGGGCGACATATCGTGGGTGGATGTGGTGCAGACGCTCAAAAAGGGAAGGGCCGATAAATCCGAAAACGCTGCCGGGATTTTGGGCATCCGTTCGATTTCGAGGCTCAGTATTTTCAGCTCGTCCATCGCTTCGGGCACGCTTGCGGGTATCATTCCCAAATCCTCGCCGCAGGCAAGCATGGATGTTGCGTTGATCAGTACGGGCAATTTTTCGAGCGCCTCCGCTTTCCAAAAAAGCGTGTGAAAGTGATAGTAAAAATTATTGTGCAGTTTGTTGAATGTTTCCCGTGTATGGCTGTCGAGATCGGCGAACAGGCGCGTCGATTGGGCGGCAATGCGCGGGTGGTACCGATTTTCGTATTGCCGGTCGGGAACAAACAATACCTCGTTGCACAATCGGTACAACCCTTCGCGGATACGGTTGCTTTTCGGGTCATTCTTCCCTTCGAATACTTCCTTGATTTTACGTTGCGTATCGCAGGACGGATCGAGCCGATACAATTCGCCGTCGGTTTTGTGCAGGTAAAGCGACTCGACTTCGGGCGCATATTCTCCGAAAATATCCCGTAAAGCGGATTTTGTGATGTACGGAAGCGTCATTAACGAAGCGTCGAAATCGACACCCCATTGCCGGATGTCGTCTTCGTTTAACGGAAACGAAGGGCTGAAATGCCCCAACAGCCCCTGTACCGACGACATCGGTATTTCCCATATCCTGAAAAAGCCCAGAATGTGGTCGATACGGTAAGCGTCAAAATAATCCGACATTTTATTGAAACGGTTCGCCCACCAACGGAAGTTCGTTCTCGCCATCATTTCCCAATTGTAGGTCGGGAAACCCCAATTCTGTCCGTAAACCGAAAAATCGTCGGGAGGCGCGCCCGTTTGCATGTCGGTGTGAAACAGTTCAGGCTCGACCCACACATCGACGCCGTTGCGGTCGACCCCGATCGGGATGTCGCCTTTCAGAGCGACGCCGTGCCGATGCGCGTAATTTCGCGCTTCGGTGAGCTGCCGGTGCAGCAGAAATTGTACGAAACAGCTTTGCTTGAAGCATCTGCCCGCTTCGTCATTATTTTTGATCAGTTCTTCCGTCTTATCGGGATCGTACTGTCGGTACTCGCCCCATTGCGTGTGGTCGGACGTGTGCAAAGTATCTCTCAGATACGAATAACAGGCGTAAGGGAAAAGCCAACTTTTGTTGCGTTCGAAAAAAGTCTTGAATTCGTTTCCCGAAAGCACATCTTCACCGCATTCCGCATACAAGGCGCTCAAATACGCGGTCTTTAGCTTCACGACGCCGTCGTAATCAACCGCATCCAAGCTGTTCAGGCGTTCGGCTTCTTTTTTAAATTCTTCTTGCAGGCGTTTGTTCTCGAGCGGATAACCGTGCAAACCCAGATAAACCGGATGCAGGGCGTACACCGAAATGGCGTTATACGGGTACGAGTCGCGCCAAGTGTGCGTGGAAGTCGTATCGTTAACGGGCAGCACCTGAATGATTTTCAGGCCGGCGGCAACTGCCCAGTCGACGAGTTTTTTCAGATCGGAAAAATCGCCGATGCCGAAACTCTCGTTCGAACGCAGCGAAAACACGGGAATGCTCACTCCCGCCCCTCTCCAATATACGTCGGGATGACGGTATGCCATGCGCTCGAGGCGGGCATCCTCTTCGCCGGTCAAGGGAAGCAGAACGCGGTTGCTCCCTTCTTCCCACTCGAGGCATTCTCCCGACGTTTCATCGCAGATGATCAGTTTGTATTCCGTCGGTTCATTTACTTCGGAAGCATCCAACGAAAGTTGCCAATGCGCTTTGCCTGTCGGATGAAGCCGCAATGCCTTGGCGACATCCCATCCGCCCAATGCTTGGGAGGAACCTGTGATGCAAAGCGTCTGTTCCTTTGTTGCGTACGGGCAATCGACATCCAACAATACGGCGCCGGGGCGATATGCGGGAGCGGCGTATGTGTGCCGGGCGTAAAACACATCGGTAAACGGAGCGGAATACAGATAAGGCTGTTGCGGCATATCCTGCCAAAAGTCGATAATCGAGCAGTTTTTCGCAGAAATCGGGCCGACTTGATGCGGCTTTCCCCATTCCCGACGAACCACGATGCGGTTCGGCTCTACGATCAGGAAGGAGTATTGTATTTCTTCCGCCGGAACATCCAAACGCAATTCCCACCACGATTCCGAAACGCGGCTCATGGGGACGGCTTTCGCTTCGTTCCATGCGCCGAGCGCATCGATGCTGCCCGACACATATACTTCCTGCCGATGGCTTGTTCTGTAATTAACCGATATTTTCATATGTACATAATTTGTTTTTTAAAGGTCATATGGAACTCGCATGTTCATATTCATTGACGTATAAGGTACATGTTCGTTTCATTCTCTTAAATTATCCATACTGATCGGATGTATTTCAAATCGGGCCGATCTGACGGGTTTTCAAAACATAATAAGTTGCCCGCAAGTTTTTAAGTTCATTTGAGAATGTATTTTAATCCTACGGAATATCCAATATAAAGTTGTTTTAATGATATTGAGTTGAAGTTTCTCCGGATATACTGCGATGGAAATAAATATTTATTGTCCAATGTATTTGTTTGCATATAATTCAATGTTGGGCCACCAAAAAATTCAATTTTATCAGAAAATTTAAAAGATGGGAAAATACCTAACGAATAATCTGTAATTGTCTTAAAATCAAATTCTTTTTTTCTTCTTTCATATTCTTCATCATCGTTTCCGAAATAAACAAAAGTTCGTCCTAATTCTTTGGCTGATAATTCAGTGTCAACTCTAAATTTGGATGAAAAGTTCAAATGTGTTCCGATCCCACCTTGCAATACGAAATGATTGGATGATGATTTAACATTATAACCAATTCCAACGATTCCGTATAAGTATCGGCTACCGGAACGAAATTGTGCGGTAACATTTCCAATTTCATCATAAGATAGCCCAAGATTCATTTCTCCGTTTTTGATAATATTTACTAATCCTAATGGGTATTGATTACTCTTGGATACATTACAAATTCCAATTTGAAATCCGCTTTTTGACATATTTAAAAATCCAACCTGAGTCCCTTTGATTGTTTGCAAGGCTTCTGACCCATTTATAAATCCTATTTGAACACCTTGCATATCGGTAGTATTATTCAGGAATCCTATTTGAACGCCCTTCATTTGTTTTGCATGATTAAAACCTGCGATTTGAACGCCGATATAAGATTCGTAAACATTCGTGACTCCTGCAACAGCCAAGCCTATTCCTTGATTTTTGACGTAATTCCCAATTCCGACAATTTGAACGCCGTATGAGTTGTTTTCAACTATATTTCCCAATGAACCTATAACTAATCCATATTGGTTTTTTGTTATACCAATTAGTAAATTTAGTGTTAAATTATGAGTTGCGTTTGGAAAATCACATTCATTACAAAAGTAATACTTGTAGTCAAATATATCCATGTGAAAAAACGAATGATGACTTTGCTCTTGTCTTTCTTGAGCGTATGAAGCCACAAAAGGCAAGCAAACCAAAAATAGAAATAAAACATTCTTCATATAAACTCAAATAATTTTTTACTTTTCTAAATCGTTGTCACAAATCACGAGAATACAAACAATTTTTTATTGAGTTGTCAGCCGCTTGCGCACATCTCGGAGACTGCTTCGCTATCGCTTACAATGACGTAGACGGTAACCTATTAGGTCTCAAAGACCTGATAGGTTTTCCGAAAGACCTATCGGGTTTTGAAAACCCAATAGGTCAGTTATGTCATCCAAGTTTTTTGTCCTGCAAAACAGGGTGAGCACTCGCAGTGACGCGCTTTTTATTGTCATTACCTGTTGTTTGATTTTGTAATTTCCACTCACAATGACTGCCGGTTTCGACTTTTTGAACAGCCCTCAACATGTACAACCGAGTTTACGAGTTTACCGAAGGTAAAACTTGGCCGTGCAGCGTATAATATTATATAACCCCTGCGCTTCTAAAATTTCCTGAAAACCAACAGCGGCACATTGAACCGGTATATGTCTTTTTTAACGACGGTTTTGTGAAGAAAACGGTAGAAAAAACTTCTGTTATGGTCGTGAAAAGAGATCAGCCCGATATGATGCCGGTCTACCAGCTCGTCCAAGCCTTTTTCGGCATCATCGGTATCGACGATCTCGAAAACTGCTTTTTTTGCCTTTATCTCTTTATCGAAAGGCTTTTTGAGAATATCCATCTGCGCTTCGTCCAATAAATTATCGCTTTCGGGGAAACGCAAATGACAGCAGTGCAGATAATTCGACTTTCCGATAAAAAAATCCAGAATAAATTGCACTTCCGCTTGCGCCGCTTCGGCGAAACCGGTTGCATACAATACGTTTTGACGGTCGTTGTCGATCCGGTTGAAACCTTCGGGAATGGCAAGAACCGGAACGGGTGTGTACTCGAACAGTGCGGAAGCCGTACTTCCCGAGAAATAATCCTTCTTCCCTCTGCCCGTTGCTCCGATCACGATCATCAGAATATTGTTTTTGGAGCAGACTTCGTTGACTATTTCTTTCAATTCCATTCCTGCCACCATTGTTTCGACAGAAAGCGACGGATATTTTTCGGTCGTTTCTGCCGCTATTCTTTTCATTTCCATTTCGCAGGTCTCTTTCAGGAAAACGATGTCCGGCTCCGGCACCGGCATAAAATCATCGGGCGCAACCGTATTGATGGATCGCAAAAGCGCCATGTCGAAATATGAGTGCAGCAAAATGATGCCGCATTGATGGCGCATGGCAAAACCTGATGCCGCATTTATCGTATTGTCGGCATTTCCTGCGAAATCGATCGGAACTAAAATCTTTTTCATGATACACATTTTTGGGTTAACCGGATTCAAAAATACATTTTTTTCCGTATTTTAAAACTTTTTATTGCTCTTTTTTTTATATATTTTTGTCTTCGATTCTATTCATCCTTATTATTTGTTCCTTATGAACTTATATCGTCTTGTTTTCAATCCGTACGAAGTAAATACCTACATCATAGCCTCCGACGACGGGCAATGCGCGATTGTCGATCCGGCTTGCTGCTCGCCCGACGAGCAGGCGACCCTGAAAAAATATATCGAAAGCAAAGGTCTTCGCCCCGTGTGGCTTATCAATACGCACGGGCATTTCGATCACGTCATCGGCAACGCTTTTGTGTGCAAAACATGGCCGGTGAAAACCGCCGCGCATCGCGACGATCTTTTCCTGATCGAAAAAGCGTATAAGCAGGGCGAAGCGTTCGGATTTCCGGTGGAACAGCCTCCCCGTCCCGAAGTGTTTTTGGAAGACGGCGAAGTGTTTGCCCTCGGCGACATCCGGCTCCGGGTCTATCATATTCCGGGGCATTCGCCCGGCAGCATCGTATTGCATTCGCCCGAAAACAGGTGGGTGATCACGGGCGATGTTCTGTTCAACGGAAGCATCGGCCGCACCGATCTCCCCGGCGGCAACTACGACAGCCTGATCGACGGCATCGAAAAGAAACTGATGACCTTGCCGCCCGACACCATGGCATATCCCGGCCACGGCCCCGAAACATCCGTCGGGCAGGAAATGATGCACAATCCGTTCCTTCGCGGGGATTAATTATTGCCTCGATGAACAATTCGCGATAAAATGTGTTGTATGTTATTATAGGATATTATTATAACTAAATTTATCATGAATTTCATTTGGTACATTCTTATCGGAATAGCCGCAGGATTTATTGCGGGACAGATCACGAAAGGCAGCGGGTTCGGCTTGTTGGTTAATCTCATCATCGGGATTATCGGAGGTGTTCTCGGAGGTTGGGTTTTCGGACTGTTGGGTTTTCAAACCACCGGCATCGTGGGCAGCCTCATCACGGCTACCATCGGGGCCGTCTTGTTGCTTTGGATCGTTTCCTGGATCAAAAAATCGTCCGGGAAATAGATCTTATCGATATGCCTTCCCTGCCTTTCTACCGGAGGGGGAGGCATATTTTTATTTATTCACACACTTAAAAAATCAATTATGAAAAAGTTACATGTCGTAACCCTGGTCGGAGGAATCAGCAGTACTTCGATCAATAAGCGCCTGTACGGCGAAATAGTCAAACACAATAAGAGCAATCTCATTTTCCAACCGTTCGATGTTGCTTCCTTGCCGTTCTACACGCAGGATAAGGAAAACGATCTTCCGGCGCCGGTGCTGCAACTGAAGGAAATGGTGAAGAATGCCGATGCCGTTCTTTTCATCACGCCCGAATACAATCGATCGATGCCCGGAGTGCTCAAAAACGCCGTCGATTGGGGGTCGCGGCCGTACGGCAACAATTGCTGGAACAACAAGCCGGCTGCCGTTACCGGAGCTTCCGTAGGAGCCATCGGAACGTTCGGCGCACAGCAACATCTGCGAAATGTTTGTTCGTTCGTGAACCTGCATTTGATGAGCCAACCCGAATTTTATTTCAACGCTTCCGCAGGAATGAATGAAAACGGCCTGACGCCGGATGCCGTCAAGTTGGTCGATAAATTTCTCGCCGCGTTTGAGGAGTGGATAATGCGATGTACATCTCATTAATTATTTATCGCGTCAAGCAACATAATGCATCACGTCCAATGCGCATATACGTGCTCGTCGAGTAGAATAGTTGTACGCCGCGACATATTTATGTGCGCGGTATCCGACCGGTATTTATCGTTGGTGCGACTTACTGTATCAGCGTAAACCGCATGCTGAAACCGAAATTGGTGTTGTAGCTTTTGTAGGAAGTCGATACGAAAGGCGTATTCACGATGCGGTCGAAGAATACCGTTAACGTGAAGTTGCTGCTCAGCTTGTAGTCGGCCGAGAGCTTTACGGACATAACGTTTTGCCCTGCCGAAGCCTGCACCGGCAGTTGGTTTTGCTGTTGCGTGTCCTCGGTCACTTCTCCTACCCGACGTATCAAGGTTTTGCTGTCGCGGATGGAGAAGTCGGCATTTACTTTCAGGTCGCTTTGCAGCCTTTTTTGGTCGCCGCCAAAGGTTTTGATTTTAAGCGGCACCTGGTTGAACACGTAGCCAAGCCCGACAATATAATCCGAAGTATTGTTCTCCGTCATTTGCAGGTTGCCCATACCCAAAATTATGTTCCGCGACTTGCGCATTTCGAACCGCGCGGAAAGGCTGTTGAGGAACATCAAATCGAGACCGATCAGCGGGGCGAAGGTTTCGTTGAGACTTGCCGACGCGATGTCGTTTCTCGGTATGAAATTGTTCTGCAAGTCGCGTGTGTATGAGGCCACCGTTGCCACATCGCCGTTGTACTCGTAGTTGGACACATAGTTGCCTACGCTGTACACCGCTTTGTAGCTGTGCCGCAGGCTTATCGAGCGGAAGTGTTTCTTCGCGAACGGAAGGTTGCTCAACCCGTCGAAATTGACTT
>JAVBRP010000332.1:0-18525 GCA_031547815.1 Bacteroidales bacterium
AGCTCAAGTGTCTGCTCTATCATTGTGTGGCGGGCATCCCTTCTCTTTAGGAGAGGGGGTCGGGGGATGAGGCCAGATACGGAATCCCTCAGCGGGACGGAGCAATACGCGCACATCAATATGCGAGGCAAGCTTCTTGAGCAGATCAAAATGGGTCAATTCCAGTCCCATTGCTTTTACAAACGAAGGACGATAAGTATTGATGCGTAATGCATGGAACTTATCAACGCCTTTCAATGGAATTTCCTTGAAATCGTCTTCAGCGTGTTTGCCCAGTATATAAATGGCTTTGGAAGGAAGCGCCTCGGTAATGAACGCGGCATGTTCGGGATAACCGTATTTCCCGGCATGGTTGCCGAGTGGACGTGCGGATGATGAATCACGGCCTAACTGGTGCCCGGAATCGTCGCGGAGCTTAAGTTGCGGCATTCCGGGATTAACCATCGGTATGCCCTGCGCGGTAAATGAAATGGCACTAACGTCGTCAGCCAGCATTTGGTAGCCGCGGCCCACCAAAGCCGCCGCCAGGGTCGACTTCCCGATACCCGATGGCCCCGAAAACGTAATCGCCTGCCTATCCACGCAAATCGTACTGCCATGGAAAGGTAACAGCCCCCGTTGATGCAAAACAGCACCCATAGCCGATCCCAGCAGATAGATACGTATATCTTCGGGTGAAGCATCTTTAGCGGCATCCACCACAATTTCCCGTCCGTCATGTATCCAGTAATGGGCAACATTGGCTATTTTCAACAGGATTTGCCCTGCACAACCTTCAATCCAGCCGCCAAGCGCCATTCCATGATCCAGATGAGAAGGAGCTGTATCAAGGCGTATCAGCACATCGGGTGTAGGTTGCCCCACTGCGGGCAATAATTCGGGACATTCCACCTGCGACCCAATGACAAGACCAAAAGCGTGGTAAAAGAAATTCATGAATACAAAGATAGCAAAATCTCATAAACGAAAAAAAGAGCGGTTCTCCCGAACGGCTCTTTCCTTATTTACAACTATTAACTTATGAGAAAAAACTACTGCTACTATGAAACTATTTTATGTTTTATTAATCTTCTGATAGATTTAATACAATTACCGTGCCAAACTATTTTCTTAATCTTAAAATAATGTTAATAAACCTTAAAATTTCCGTGTCGGAATCACACTTCCAAAACTTCCGAAAAAATCTTGATTTTACATTTTTCACCAAAAAAAGAACATTTGCCGGCCGGTAAAGATTCGATTATTCGTTAAAAAATAAACCGACATGCATACATATACAAATAGCGTGCAAAAAGTATCGCAGTCCGAATGATGCTTTTTTGTAACTTGCGCCCCCGAAATTAGTACACCCATGAAAAGAATGACACGCCCGATTTTATTATCTATCATTATCTGTCAGGCATTTACCGCAATCGCTTTTTCGCGTAACGATACCATTCAATTGGGACGTTCGTTCGGATTGCAGATATCCGGTTTTGCCCGTATCGATTATATTTACGATACGCGCCAAACAGCTGAGGCCGTTGAAGGATTGTTTACGTTCTACCCGTTGAATAAATTTCCCGATGCCGACTTTAACGATATCAACGCCGCACCGAAAGCCAATTTCATTTCCATAGCGTCGCGGCTGTGCGCCCGTTTTTACGCTCCTGACATTTTCGGCGCCAAATCGTCGTCGTACGTCGAATTCGACTTTACGGGAACATCCAACACCAACGGCGTCCGTTTGCGTCAAGCGTATGTGAATCTGGCTTGGCCGAAAAGCAATCTGTTGTTCGGACGCACGTGGCATCCGCTGGCTTCGGGCTGCATACCCAACGTGATCGGCCTGAACACCGGCGCGCCGTTCTGGGCTTTCAACCGGAGCGATCAAGCGCGATTCGATTTCAAGCCGGGGCATTGGATGTTGTCGGCAACCGCGCTTTATCAGAGCGATTACGCTTCGTTGGGGCCGATCGGCAAAAGCTCGACCTATTTACGTGATGCTCTTTGGCCCGAATTTGCGTTGAGTGTTGCTTATAAAAGCGATAATTTTCATACGGGGATTGTCGGCACCGCCAAAACCATCAAACCGCGCCTTTTTACGACGAATGCAGACGGGAAACGCTACAAGACCGACGAAAAGCTGACGACTTTTGCGGGACAGGCTTACGCGCAATACCGTTGTTCGGATTGGGTGTTCAAAGCGCAGTGCACCTACACGCAAAACACCACCGAATCTTTGATGATCGGCGGTTATGCGGTGAGCGGCATCGATCCGGCCACGGGGCACGAAGAATATACGCCCACCCAATACATGAATTATTGGGTAAATATCGATTACGGAAAAAAATGGCAAGCCGGTTTGTTTGCAGGCTATTTAAACAGTCTCGGAACACTCGGCAACGTGATCGGCGACGAAACCGTGGTCGGTGCATGGTATGCCCGCGCCCCGAATATCAAATACATGTATCGCATATCGCCGCACATATTTTATAATGTCAGCAATTGGCAATTTGCAGCCGAATTCGAATACACGGCGGCAGCTTACGGAACGATCGAAAAAGACGCTAAGGCGAAGATCGTTAATGCGGAAGAAGTAGCCAACTTCCGAACCAATCTGTTGATCTGTTTCTATTTCTGATTTCTCATCGTTACCGGCGCTTTGCGAAAGCCCCCGATAGGGGATTGGCTTCGGAAAGCTCGGTATAGGGGTAAAATGAGTTTTCGGAACAGGCTCAACATCACATCCTCAAGCCTTTAGGGAAAATCCGTTGTTTGTCTCGAAAAATTGCATCGGCCCGGTAAGTAGTTGCACGAATCGATGCGTCTTTAAAATAGTGATCCGAAAAAAATGTCGTATACCCGATATTACGAAAAATCGAATATGTTGCACGGTTTCCTGCCCGACATCATGGGCACGCGATTGGACGCCGTCGTTATCGGAAACGAAGCGGCAACATTGTCGGTTTGGGGTGAAGCCGTTGCGGAAACGGAGCGGTTGCACCGGATGCTCAATCGGTTCGATCGGGAAAGCGAGATTGCGCATGTTAACCGCAACGCGGCTGCCGGGCCGGTGGCTGTGAGCGAAGAGTTTCGGAATATCCTGACGGACATCAAACGCTATCATCGCGACACGCTCGGTTATTTCGACATCACGTTGCACGATTTCGTAAAGGTGATTGCGGATGACAGTCGTACCGTCGCTTTCGCGGACGAAACCGTTTCGCTCGATTTGGGAGGATATGCCAAAGGATATGCGCTGAATGCGATCAGAGATATATTTCTTCGATCGGGCGTCGGGCAGGCGTTGGTCAATTTCGGCAACAGCTCCGTCCTTGCGTTGGGGACGCATCCGCACGGCGATTGCTGGAAAGTGGGACTCGACGATCCTTTCAGCCCCGAAAGGCAATTGAAGGTATTCGAGTTGCGCGACACTTCGCTTTCGACTTCGGGGAATACCCCGCGCCACACGAATCATATCGTGAATCCGCACTCGGGGGAATTTGCGCCGGAGCACAAGGTCGTGTCGGTGATCTCCGCCGATTGCGTCGAAGCGGAAATTTTGTCGACGGCGCTGATGATTGCGGATGAATCGGATGTCGAAACCATCGAAAAAGTATTTCCGAAAGCAATCTGTTATATCTTTGCACCGAAAAAAACTTTATAAAATATATGCCAAAACAATGAATCGTAGAGACTTTATTAAAGATTTGGGAATAGCGGGAGGCAGCGGACTTCTGGTTACCGCGTTCCCGTGGTTGCAGTCGTGCACGGCCGAAGCGAAAGGCGAAGTGATCGGCGAAAAAGCGAGGATCGGCGTCATCGGCACCGGATCGCGCGGAATGTATCACATCAACAACCTGTTGAAAAATCCGAATGTCGAAATTGTTGCGCTTTGCGACAATTACGCGCCTCATTTGCAGAATGCGGCGGCTCTTTGCCCGAAAGCGAGGGCTTTCGACGATTATCGCAAATTGTTGGAGCTGAAAGAGGTCGACGGCGTATTTGTGGTGACGCCGCTTCACGAGCATGCACACATCACCGGCGATGCTTTGAAAGCGGGAAAGCACGTTCTTTGCGAAAAGTCGATGGCAAACACTCCGGAAGATTGCTTAGCCATGTACCGCACGTACAAGGAGTCGGGTAAAGTGCTTTACATCGGCCAGCAGCGGCTTTTCGATCCGAAATATCTCAAGGCGATGGAGATGATCCGGTCGGGAATGATCGGCGACGTGACGGGAGTCCGTTGTTATTGGTTCCGCAACAACGACTGGCGGCGTCCGTTGGATAACCCTTCGCTCGAGCGGAAAATCAATTGGCGGCTCTACAAGGAATATTCCGGCGGCTTGATGACCGAACTCGCCACGCATCAATTGCAGGTGGGCAACTGGGCGCTCAATAGAATCCCCGACACGGTCATGGGTATGGGCGACATCGTGCATTGGAAAGACGGACGCGAGGTGTACGACAACGTGAGCCTCATCTACCGCTACGACAACGGCGTGAAGATGACCTACGAATCGATCATATCCAACAAATTCAACGGTTTGGAGGAACAGATTCTCGGACACAAGGGAACGATGGAGTTGGAAAAAGGAAAATACTTTTTCGAAGAAGCCAAACCCGCTCCCGGCATCCTTCAATTGATCAATCAGGTGGAGCACGGCATTTTCGATCGGGTGTCGTTTGCCGGGCCGAGTTGGGTTCCCGAAACGGCGATGCAGCAAAAAGGCGAATACGTGATGGACAAGGTAAGCAGCACCTCGGGCGCATCCTCCACCGGAGCCGACAACGACGGATCGATTCAATTGGCGGAAGCGTTTTGCCGATCGGTCATCACGGGAAAAACCGTCGACAACCTCGTCGAAGAAGCGTATTATTCGTCCGTTTTGGCGCTGTTGGGACTTCAAGCCATGGACGAACAGCGCATCATCAAATTCCCCGACGAATACAAGATTCCTTACTTAAACTTCGCATAAGCCATGAAAGACATACACATCACCGTAAAACAACAAAAACGGGAAATCGCATTCATTCTCGCAAGTTTCCTGTCGGCCGTGTGCTGCAATGTTTATGCGATCGTTTCCTACGGCACCGAGTTGAAGGAAATCTACACGCAATGGTTCGCCGTACTTGCGTTGACGGCCGTATTTTATCTGTTATCGGTGTTTTTCCGATTCCTTTATCGGCTGATATTCAGTCGCAAAAAAGCGGTTTGATTTCGCCGTACGGAATATCGATTTTCGACTTTTCGCATAAATGCAAACTTACCGCACACGGTCAAGTTTAATGCATTTGTATTTTTTCTCGCTTTGCATCTTGGCGAGAGAATAATCACGCAAAGCAGCAAAGCATAAAATCATTCCGCGTGAAGTATAACCGACAAGCCCGGCAAATCTTAACAACTTGCCGGGCTTGTTTGCATGCGCTTTGAAACGAAGCGTTACAGCACGATCCCGATGGTCCACCGCGGCAGATCCAAAGGTAACGCATTTTTATTGAACGCATCGGTGATGCGGTAACGAGCATACAGGGTGAGCCAACTGAAGCCCACGCGCGCGAATGCCGACGTTCCGAACGGGTTGAACGCATAACTGTCGTGATATTTGTCCTTTCCGGACGAATGCGTGTTCAACTTGCAGTACCGGCCGAAAGCAAAGTCGCCTTGAATGCCGAGATCGAAGAACATGCCGTCTTTACCGCCGATTTCTATTTCGACATAATTGTCGCTCTTATGGTATTTTTTTGCGGGCGGTATCAAGTAGAAACGGGTGAAAACTCCCGCAGCGAGGTTATTGCTGCGATACACCTGCTTATCGATGTCGGCCGGGTCGATGGCTCGTCCGATAACTTCGGCGGAGAAAGTCGGGTCGGTCACTACATTCCGCAACTTGTAATTGTAGAACGAGTAATGGAAAACGCCGCCCAACGCAAACCGCTTGCCGAGCTGATAACGGTGATTCCAACCGAGGTCGAGGTTGATGCTGTTGCCGCCCAAAATCGTATAATAATCGGCGCCGTTGTCGGGCAGAATGAACCCCATAGCGAAGAAACACGAAGAAGTGTGGTATTTGTAGGGATTGCGCTTGGGGCGTGTTTCATTTTCCGACGGGCAAGGCGGGCACGGTTCGTCAATGGTGATTTGCGTCACCGTGTCGCGTTCGGTTTTCTTCACGGTTATTTCCAAGTTGCCGATTCTTACGCCCTGAGCGGTTGCGGTTACTGTTGCAACTACGACAATAAACAAAATGTTGATAATCTTTTTCATTTGAATAATTTTTAAAAGTTTTCGGAATAAAACCTGCATGCACAACCTGTCGCACATGCAGGTTCGGGTGTTATTTGAAGATAAAACGATAGTCGGTTATTTTTTCGCCGTTCCTATTTCGCCGTTCATCACGGCGTCGATCATGGCTTTGTCTATTTTGCCGGCCAAGTGCATCACCGTGACAGACGCATTTGCGGATGTGATGAAAAGCAAGGCGCTTTTGCAGTCGGCGCAATCCGGCGAGGTTTTTCGGATATACAGCTCCACCTTGTCGCCCGACGACTTCACTTTCATGATCTCCTCGAAATCCTTTTTGATGACCGGTTGCAAATCGGCAACAAGCGCTTCGCGGTTTGCCTTGCCTTTGCCGTCGCGCCCGTCGGAGAGCGTCAGAATGCGCAAGCCCGATATTTTCGAGATCAAGTCCTGCGTTTTCTTGTCGTTGGTCTTGCCGTTTTTCATCATGCCCAGCAAAGCCGGCGAAATGGTGATCGATTCGACGCCTTCTTTTTCTTCGTACTTGTCGAATATCCTGATAACGGGATCTTCGTCGCCGGCCTCCCTTTGGCCGAATGCGCCTGATGTCCAATTCATCAACATAAAGGTTATTAAAATGGGTGCAATTATTTTCATGATCTCTTTTTTTACGGTTTCAATCGAAATATTTTATTGTTTTTGATGTGTCGAATTATTGCACGGATTCGGTTCCCGCGGTTTTGAATCCCGAAAGTATGTCCTCCGCTTGACGGTATGCATCGGGTATTTTATTGAGTTGCTGCAACGATTGGGTGCTTTCGCGAACCGTTTCGAATGCCGACATGCTCGTTTTTGCTTTCTGTATGGAAGCAGCCAGCAATTGCAACTTATCTTCGGCCGACTCCATGGCAGCCTCTTCGTCGTAAACCCGTTGACCGTCCACATAGTAAACGAATTCGGCTTGAGTTATCTTCGGCAGCCCTATCAGAAAGAGGATGGCGATGCTTGCCGCGATGCCCGTAACGATGATCCACGGCAACCGCACTATTTTCGCTTCGACTTTAGCGGGCGGCTCCACGGCGCGTTCTTCGGCGATGTAGGCAAACAACGGCCGGTACGGTCTCAGCGAATCGGGCACTTGCTCTTCGGCAAAAAATCGCCGCAATTCCCGGTCTTCGGCCAATGAACTCGTTCCGTCGAAATAGCTTCGGAGCAACTCATGTATTTTTTGTTCGTTCATACCTTCATTTGTTTTAAAAGTTCTTCACGTATTTTTTGTCGGGCGCGCGACAGATTGGTTCGTACCGCGCCTTCGTTCATTTCGAGTATTTCGGCGATTTCCTCCAACTCGTAACCTTCGATGTCGCGCAGGCGGATCACCGACTGCTGCTGTTCGGGCAACCGTTCGATCATTTTGCGTACGAATGCCGCCGTATCAGCCTGTTCGACGCTTTTGTACGGCGTGTGTTCGTGCGGCGTATGCAGGGCTTCGGTCAACTCCGCCGTCCTGCTGTGCGGCGAACGGGTATAATCGAGGCATTTGTTTCGGACGGCGCTCATGGCGTAGGCTTCCACACTGCGCAGCGTGTCCAGATCGTCGCGCCGCTCCCACAATTTCGCCCCTATTTCCTGAACCACATCTTCGGCTTCGTCGGTACGCTTTGTGAAAGCCAAGGCAAAGCGATACAGCTTGGGACGCAGATGTGTCATCAATTGATTAAATCCGATTTTGTCCATTCACTTACAATATTTTTGCCTTGGCTTCAAATGATCGTTATAACGCTTTTCGAAAGGAAGACGAGCTTCGAAATAAATTGTTACACGAAGATGGAGTTTTTTTTCGAAAATTTTGAAAATAGTCGTAAAAAGGTGTCGGTATATTATAATACTTCGTGCGTTGAACGGGAATCGTACGAGTTATAAACGCGCGCAAGCATCATCCGGAATGTACGTTTGGTGTGTTTATATTTTGTGAAAAAATACTTACTGTTTCACCAACTGTGGCGGGAAATATTGCCCGCTCGAAATATCATCCGAAGCCCCGTAATAACGGAAGGTGAGACCGTATTTGGTTCCGGCAACGGTTGGCAACCGGTTTGATTCAGGATATTCGGTCTGTTTCTCCGGACTGAAAACCAAGGTCAGCGAACCATCAGCATTATATTTTAGTGGAGATTGATTATTCAGCAAATAACGTTTTAGCGGGTTTGGCAGTACTTGGAATTTCTCCGAATCCACCGCTATAATTGACCAGAAATATTTAGACTTTGCAGCCGGCAGCTGATCTTTCGGGAAAGTCAGCACATACGTGGCTTCTCCGTCCAAACGCGGATTGGCATAATAAGTTGCCTCCTTTTGGTTGTTTGCCCAGATACCGGCAATGTTGGTAGCCGTACGCATCAAGTAATCGCCGCCGTAATTACCTACGATCAACGGATGCAACCACCCGTTTCCGGGTGTTCCGATATGATGCACTTTCTCCATCACAGCGGGAATGGCAGTTTCTTTGATGACTTTCTCAACGCGGACTTTTCCTTCCGCACCCGATTTCACCAGTGCTTCCACTGCTTTTACTTTGATTTGCAAGCTGTCCATGCCCACATTAATATCGGCTTCGCTCACAAGTTTAGCGCTTGCATTTTCAAACATATCGGCGCCCGGGAAATTCATTCCTTCAAAAACAGGGACTTTGATAAATTCATCAATTTTTGGGGTTCCTTGAGCCTTTAGCTTGATTTGTTGTTGCAAAGCAACGGCTTCTTTCGGATTTTTGCCCAGTTCCACACGAGCCAACACGCGAGAGGTTTTGCAAGGCAAATCGACACGCAAAGCCCCTTCGGGAATTTGAGGATTGCCGCCTTTTAAGCAAAGGGCATATTTCCCGAATGGTTGTTGCGGATAAGTCCGTTCGTTGATGTTCAAAACCGTTTCGCCCCAACCGTTGAGCATGTGCCAGGTATAATAACGCCCCGTAATTTTGGGAATTTCCAATAATACGCAAGTATTTTCATCAACAGCCACCCATGCTTCGGAATAAGCAACGTCCAAATTCGGATTTGCCCAGTCCACGCCTCCGGGTGTGCGATGCTTCACTATATTCCACCGGAAACCCTCTTTCTCGAAATCCAAGCGTTGTTGTTTCAATACCAATTCCCTACCCAGCAAATAGGCGTAAGCATCCGTAATATCTTTGTCTGATACGACAGTTTGAGCTACGTTTCCTGCTTGTTTCTTACTTTGATTCCCGCCGCAGGCTGCCAACAGCATTAGCGGAACGATTACTAAAAATATCTTTTTCACCTGTTTATTATTATCTGATTTCTTCAATATCGGGAAGTTTCCAAGTTTTATCGATGATGGCGGGTTCAGGCCCGTAAAAACGGAATAGGGTTGTCCAGCCTTTTCCCGGATCTGTGTATATCCAATTCGCTTCTTTTCCTTCGGGAGCTTTCGGGCCGAAATAAATATCCACCGAACCGTCGGTATTTTTTTGAAGATTCTGATATGAATTGACTTCAACCTTCGGCGACTCACGGATCAAGTTCGACTCCTCGAGGTCGTAAACCGTGGCTGCCCAAAACTGTTTGGCGGGAACATTCGCGGGAACATGAAGTTTGTAATTCTTTTCTCCGGTCAAAAGCGTTCCGGTTTTATCCTTCTGTCCGAAAAGGTAAAATGAGGCTCCGCCCGGTTTTACGGGAGGTGCACAACCGAGGAAAAAGAAACCCGCACGATCGTCCAAAGCATAAAAGTTATCGGTATAAAATAAGAATTTGGTAGGATGCGCCGTTCCGGGAGCAGGAATCGTCCACTGTCCTCCTTCATAAAAGGGTGTAAATGACCTGTTTATCTGCATAAACCCGGCCTGCGCTTCCTTGATGGCTTTGTTTAAAATCTCTTTTGTCGCCGCATCGGGATTGAACGGGTTCCCTTTTTCAATGCCGATTGATTTCAGCATCGCCGTCATAGCCAAATCCTGCTGCTGCACAGGCTCATCGTTTACCACACGGGCGAGGCTTTCGTAAAAGGTGATGTCGAAACGGGCAACGGCATCGAATAATCTCCCGGCCATATCAATATAGCGTTGCTGCGGCGGATTGCTTGCCTGCGACAACGGGTACATACGTATTTTCTTTACCAGATCGATGGCTTTCGCCACATCTTCAGACGATGTGGTTGCAGGAATGGCCCTCAAAATAGAATATCCGTTGTACGTTTTGAGATACACGGGAATGTATCCCTTCGGGACATTTCCGACAAAACCGGGAGGCAGGAGCAGGTATTTAGCGCCTTTACCCGCATCAGCCCCGTTGGGGCCTACATCCGCCCCGGGAGCCTGCCACGCATCGTTCATCGAACCGAACAGTCCTGCTCCGTCCGCAGGAGGTATTTCATACACCACGGGGCCTTCCCGGGTGTTGATGGCAACATACACATACCACGATGATGCGTTGGGGGTGGTGACTTGAAATTTCCAATCGGCTTGTTTCGACCAATAAACCACATCATTATATTTCGCTTCCGCGTCCCGCAGAAAAGCCTGCCTCATGGCGTCGAATGCTACCGCCGGCATTCCCCAAACGGCCGATTCGATGGCACGCCGATATAGGGTGTTTCTGATCAAGTTATCGGATACGATTGTATCGGAAACAACCGGTGTCGCTGTTTCTGATTGATTCCCGCCGCAGGCTGCCAACAGCATTAGGGGAACGATTGCTGCAATTATTTTTTTCATCGGTACTCAAATTACTTCACTCCATGTCAAAATGTTCAATTCCTGTATACAACAGTTTAATTTAAAAATAGTTTGCACGTCGGTTAGCTATTTGCATGCCGCTGCAAAGCCGTACCTCGCACCGCCGGGCTTTATGCTTTTGTATTTCCTTTCGCTTGGCGTCTTTGCGAGAAAGTCATCACGCAAAGATGCCCGGACGCAAAACACAAAATAACACCGCGTGAAGAATAGTAATAAGCCGGAGTAAAAACATTTTCACCAAAACCTCAAAAAACCAACTTTTTGGTATTACTTTTGCTGTAGGTTCAACAAAAATTCCGTCGTGAAAAGCAAATATCTTTTGTCGGTTATCATTGTCGCGAGCATCATCGCATCGGCGTTTATACGGCCCGGCGGCGTGGTTGATTCGTCCGTGATGAAAACCGGAGCAAAAGTTTCTTGCATTTCCGATGCATCGGCAGGCTGCACGGCGATTCTTTGCGAACCGGATATTAATTTTTCGGCGGGGATCGTGAAGATTTCGCATCACGACACCGGCAAAACGTACGAAAAACATTTCAAGCATAAACTTCCCGTCAAGGAAAACCTGAAAATAGAATATTTTGTAGAGAAGTATATATTTTACACCGAATCATTAACTTCCCGTCTCAGCGAACTTTGCCGGCTGAGAAGATTGAATATTTGATACCCGCATTTTTTCCGCAACCCGGATGATCGATAATTTCGGTCGATTTCATGCATTGCCCGAATTTCGGCAATCATCGTGTTTTTACTTTTATCGTATCAAATATTCATCAATAATATACATCCTGTTTTGAAAATCGGCATCAAAAATTTTGTCGGTATCGATCGGGTGTAACAATCATAAATGATCATGTCACATGTTTTTTTAAGCACCTTCTTGATGATGGTTGCCACTTTTATCATCGGCCTTGCCGTGGCTTGGCTGATCCAACTTATTTCCGGCATTTTGTATATTTCCGAAAATCGGCTGTTGTCACACGAAATCGCCGTACGTCGCCGTTTGTTCCGTATGAATCATGCGCGTCGTTCAAAATTCAGAAAACAACTGTCGGTAGGGCATGCCGAAAATGAACTGATCGCTTATTTTTACGGAAATAACGTGCGGGACAATCATTTGGTAGACTATGGACGGAATTGAAATCGGGAAACTTTTCCAAGGTATATCGACATTATTCGCGTCCGAAACGTCGATTCTCATTGCGCGCATCGGCTTGATCTTTCTGGGAATACTGTTGGTATACCTTGGTCGTAAAGGCATATTGGAGCCTTTGGTGATGATCCCCATGGGTTTGGGCATGGCGGCCATCAATGCGGGCGTGTTGTTCATGCCCGACGGCACTCAGGGCAACCTGTTCGTCGACCCGATGGTGAGCGAACCCGATGCTTTGATCGACATCATGCAGATCGATTTTCTGCAACCTTTGTATACGTTGATGTTCAGCAACGGGTTGATTGCCTGCTTCATATTCATGGGCATCGGGGTATTGCTGGATGTGGGGTACCTTCTGCAACGTCCGTTGTTGTGCATGTTCATTGCATTGTGCGCCGAGTTGGGAACATTCCTTACGTTGCCCATAGCGCATGCCATGGGGTTGAGCCTGCGCGACAGCGCTTCCATAGCCATGGTGGGAGGCGCCGACGGTCCGATGGTGCTTTTTACTTCGCTTTCGTTGTCGAAAGGATTGTTCGTCCCCATCACGGTGGTGGCATACCTGTATCTCGGATTGGCTTACGGCGGTTATCCTTATTTGATCAAACTGATGGTGCCGAAAAGGTTTCGCAGCATCAAGATGGAGCGTCACGGTAAAAAGAGACATTTCAGTTCGGCCACCAAACTTACTTTTGCGGTAATCTTATGTACCGTTCTCTGCCTGCTTTTCCCGGTAGCCGCGCCGCTATTTTTCTCGCTGTTTATCGGGGTTGCGGTCCGCGAATCGGGAATGCAGCATTTGATCGACTTCATCGGCGGGCCGTTGCTCTACGGTTCCACGTTCATGCTGGGCATTCTGTTGGGCGTTCTGTGCGAAGCGCATTTGTTGCTCAATCCTACGGTGCTGATCCTGCTCGTTCTGGGCATATTGGCTTTGCTGCTGTCGGGTATCGGCGGCATTTTGGGCGGCTACATCATGTATTTCGTCACCAAAGGCAACTTTAATCCGGTAATCGGCATTGCGGGCGTAAGCTGTGTGCCCACAACGGCCAAAGTAGCGCAAAAAATAGTGAGCAAAGACAACCCGTCGTCGTTGATTCTGCCCGAAGCCATCGGCGCCAATATTTCGGGCGTTATCACTACGGCGATCATCACGGGCATCTACATTACGGTGATTCCGATGATCGAAAAGCTGTAAGTCATTCAAAAATAATTGTACTTTTGCAACAAATCATTTTTCACATGCTTTTTAGAGATACATACTCGAAGAAAAACAGGTTGGCGGCTTGGATGTTGCTGGCTCTGTTCTTGTTTTTTTCGACGTCGTCGTCTCTGTTGCGCATGGAACTTTGCGAAAAAGATAATATTCCGAAAAAACAAACGGTCGTCGGTTTGTTGGAGAACTTGATTGTTTACAATACGTATCAGGTTCCCGGCACAAAATACGATTTCGGCAAACAAAGAACTTCGGCTTGCTCGTGGGCTATTTCGAGCGACTGCCGCTATGTTTCGTACGAACCGAACACTGCACCGGCATTTCCGGCATCAACCCGGATTCTGCCGTTCGATATACCCGTCTACCTGCTCCATCGCGTTCTGCGTATTTGATTTTGATGCGTTTTTACATGTATATTTCACGCGGGGATAATTTTATTGCATGATTATTCTCTCGCAAAGGCGCAAAGGCGCAAAGCGAGAAAAAATATGAATGTGCAACCGAGTTTATCTGCGATGAACAATATTTGCCGTAATTTTCATATTCATCAAAATCAAACAATCATGAGTAATAATATAGAATTCGATCAAACGGGTCAAGAAGTCGAACCGAAAAAAAACACAAGTTATTTAAGAGTAATGTTGATTTTTTCGGTCGTCATGGCCGCTCTATTATTAGGTTTGAATTATTTGTTCAACCATCTTTTTTAAAATTGTTTTCATTCAAAAAAATAACCCTTGCCCGTAAAGCAAGGGTTATTTTTTGAATGATATTTTGAAAGTTATCGTATTTCTTCGGGATGAAAAATTTCTTCTACAAGTTGATAAACGCAAGTACAGGGATTCATTTTTGCAAAAGAATTTTCGTCGGCGTGCCCGGATAACAATTTGTTTGCCCTTTTGGCCGCCTCATTCCTGTCGCCGTAACGTTCAAGAATGTCGAACATATCCGAGGCATTTTTTGCGTATCGAAAGTCTTTCAGCCCTCGCTTTTTCAATTCTTTTTCAATAAATTGCTTATAGTCTTCGCGAGGCATCGCATGAGATATTGTTTGAAAATGCAACACATACCATAACTCGAATGCCTCATTGCTCCATGCGCATTTTATATTTTTCGAGCGGGCTTGATGGATTGCATTGTCAAAGTCCTTGTCGGGAAAGCTGTCTTTGTCAAACACAACCCATACCCTGTCATATTTCACGGCAGCGTTATTTTTCATGCGAACGGCTTCGTTTACCAACGATCGGGTGTTTTTACCCGCACCCTCCACATCCATTTTTATGATGGATAAAGTATGCGGCGGCAATCGCTTGCCGATTCCTTTAAAATAATTCGGTTCGGTCTTTTCGCCTTCGCACACAATCAGAAAGTAAACCCTCAGATTTCGTTCTTCCGTTCTGCGCGGACTGCGAATCTTCGAATATTTCGATTTATCGATCATCGTCCGATGATTTGATTAATTGATCGATATCGCCGATAAAGGGAATCGCTCCGTAACGGCCTGCTATGTAGTCTTTTTCGAAAGAACGATCTTTGCGCACTTTGGCGCCGTCTTGCATCTTATATTCTACCAACGAATACAAATCGGTGGCGCCGAATCGGTCTTTTTCGGTAAAATATATTTGATCGCGCCGCATGTTTCCGCTGCTCAACAAATTCGTGTCGTGTGTCGCAAAAATCAGTTGCGAACTCATTTTATTGACTTCCCGCGTCCGGAACAATTGAATAAGCCTGTTGGTAAGGATGGGGTGAAGTTTGGCATCGAGTTCGTCAATGATGACAACCATTTCTTTTACATACAATGCAAAAAAAATGTTACCGATAAAATCTAAAATTTTATTGGTGCCGGCCGATTCTGCATTTGCCGCATTGAACAATTGAGCAGCGACTATTTGTCCTTCATTATCATAAACCGAATGAATTGTGTCTACGACGTCTTTCCCGAAATCAAATTTATGATCTTGCCCCTTATCCATAAGCAACCGTTTAGCAAAGTCAGGCTGCATCGGATTTCGAATTTGGATACTTTCAAAACCTAAATCAAAATTTTCCAACAAGTTTGTCATCATATCTTTGGAAAGGATAGACAATGACAAAGCAATTGTTTTAATCCTTGCCGCCTCATGGTTGGTTCCCGAAATAATATCCGTATTCTCAAAAAAGGACACAATTTTGTTTGCAATTTTTCCACCCAAAGAATCGACCGTTGCCAAAAACAACATATTCCGGTTTTTGCGTTTTTCCAATCCCTTTCCTTCTTCAAAAGCAACCGACAGTTCCAATTCGTCTTTTTCGCGAATGAACAGGAATTGTTCTTCTTTATTTTTTTTTCGGACAAAAAGCCATTCGGCATGTACTTCGCTGTCGGTAACCTCAAAGCCGTACCTGTATTTTGTTCCTTTCAGGAGTAATACGATTTCGAAAAACGAAGGTTGCGAAGCCGTTTCGGTATTCAACAGAAAAGGCGTGACGCCGAGTTTATCCGTTGAGTTCATCTTGGATGAAGAAAGCACGATGCCTCTCATCTTTTCCACAGCTTTCAGCAAATTGCTTTTTCCGCTCGAATTGGCTCCATACAAGGCGATCGTTTTGAGCAAATGCACATCGCCCGCATCAATCACGTTATCCGGATATTCAGTAATATTGGCCGTTTCGAGGCTGAGCGTTTTCTTATCCTTAAAAGACAAATAATTGCCTACGGTAAATTCTATAAGCATAATTCTTTTATTTTCAGCAAAGATAAGAAATCTTATCGCAAAGCAAAAAAGGCGTGAGAAAATTTCTCACGCCCGATTTTTTAATGCCGCTCAACAGTGAAGAAATATGCTATCTGCCCGAAAAAAGCATTTCGCAACGGGCTGAAATGTATTTTTATGTTGAATGAGCATTTCGCAACGGGCGAAATACTGCTTTTTGCCGGCGTGACGATTCCGCAACGGGCGGAAATGTATTTTCATGCTGAATAAGCATTTCGCAACGGGCGGAATACTGCTTTTTGACGGCGTGACTATTCCGCAACGGGCGGAAATGTATTTTTATGTTGAATGAGCATTTCGCAACGGGCGGAATACTGCTTTTTGCCGGCGTGACTATTCCGCAACGGGCGGAAATGTATTTTCATGCTGAATAAGCATTTCGCAACGGGCGAAATACTGCTTTTTGCCGGCGTAAGCAATCCGCAACGGGCGGCGGCATATTTCGGTTGAGCGGGAGTATTCCGCATCGGGCGGAAGGGTGTTTTTGACCGGAAAGGCCATTCCGCAACGGGCGAAAAATATTGTGATAAAATTGGAGATAAAAATACATGAAAAGATGACCGGATGTGTTAAAAAAAGATTACATTTGTGCATCTAAAAAAACATCATCACATAAAAACAGAATGCCATGAAATTAAAGATCAGTCGTCCGCGTTATTCGCATTTGTGGAACAGTGAGTTTCCCGTAGTTATTGAACGAACTGTGGCCATTGCCGATAAGTATGACATGACGGGCATGTTGCTCGGAAAAAGTTTCGGTGAGTTGTCGGCTTTTGACCCGCGACTAAAAGAGATGAGCGTATATGTGCGCCGCAACGAGAAACTTGCAGCGGCCTGCGAGCTTGATGTGAAACGCGATACGCTTATTACCGGGATACGCAAAGTGGTGCGGGCATTCGAAGATGTCGATATGCCCGTGATAAGACAACATTACGAGGTTCTCGACGCACTGCTCGAAAAACACCAATCGCAAACCATTGCTAAAGCGAACCTTACTTCGGAAACCGACAGGCTCAACAAGCTCGAAAAAGACATCGCTTCCAACCCTTTGGCGCAGGAGGCTTTTGCAGCATTCGGCCTCGCGCCGGTGGTGCGTTGCCTGTTCGAAACCAACCGCGAATACGATGTTTTGTTCCGCGAATACATTGCCGATAAAAGCGTGGAGGAATACGATGTGGCCGGCCTGCGCAGGGAATGTACCAAGGCTGTCGGTCAGTTCTTTGATGCCATACAATACTGCGCCTTCGAACACGAAAATATCGACTATACGGCATTGGTAAAGGAACTCAACCAACTCAACGGCTATTACCGCACACAACTCAAAGCACGGGATACCCGCCGAAAAAACAACAAAAAAGATAAGGGCGAGCAAATACCACCGCCGCCTTCCGAAGTTTAAAGTTTCGGGTTTAAATATGCAGGCAACAGAAGGATAATGTGTTGCCTGCATATTTTTCGTAAATTCGCATTTGGTAAAGAACCGGCAAAAGCACACCTAAGTGCAATCCATAGTCTAGTTGGCAACAATATTCTATAATATAAAAGGTTGGATAACAAAATATTTTATGTAAATTTGCGTTTATAAAAATCTGGATTTAAAACTAAATTGTATCATGTATAACGATAGAATTAAATTTTACGAAAGTATTGAAAATAAGAGAAATAGCAAACTACTCGTTTATGTAACAGGGGATAGGCCCGGCTTTGAGACCCAAATTCATCCTGAAGTATTAGATTATTTTATAGACCATTTAGATAGAATTGGGAAACCCAAGAAAATATCATTATTCCTTTATACGAGAGGAGGAAATACACTTGGTGCGTGGAGTTTAGTAAATCTTATTCGGCAATTTTGCAACGAACTTGAGGTTATTATCCCATCAAAGTCTCATAGTGCAGGAACTTTAATCTCATTAGGAGCTAATACAATCGTTATGACTAAACAAGCGACTTTAGGCCCAATAGATCCGAGTTTAAATAGCCCCTTAATCCACAAAATCCATTAGCTCCAAATAATCCGACAGCAAGAGTTCCGGTAAGTGTAGAATCCATTAAAGGATATTTTCAATATGCACAAGAAGATTTGAAAATTAACGATGAAGCTAATCTAAAAGATATATTAGTTAATTTATCCAATCAAGTTCATCCATTAGTTTTGGGTGACGTGTATCGTTCAAGAACTCAAATTCAAATGTTGGCAAGAAAATTGTTGGCAAAACAGATAAATAGTTCTGAACAGATCGAAAAAATTATTACTTTTCTATGCTCTGATTCAGGCAGCCATGATTATTCAATTTATAGAAGGGAGGCAAAAGAGGAATTAGGGTTAAATATAGAAAAACCAGATGATGAATTTTATCAAATAATCAAAAATACATTTAACGATATAAAAGCAGAATTAGAATTGAATAATCCATA
>JAVBRP010000211.1:0-7858 GCA_031547815.1 Bacteroidales bacterium
TCCGGGAATGGGCAATAAAGCATGCATGATGCGCGGCCCCAAATCGCGCGCGGGATTGATGGCATAGCCGGTAGGGCCTCCCAACGAAAGCCCGATGGCCAACACCAAAAATGCCACAGGAATGGCATCCAAAGCGCCTAAACCCACGTCGGGTGCGGCAATGAACAACACGCCGAATACCAAAACGAAAGTGGCGATTATTTCGGTCAGTAAATTATTGATATAGCTGCGGATAGCCGGTGCGGTACAAAAAATTCCGAGTTTTGTTCCGGGGTCTTCGGTCGTCGCGAAATGTTTGCGATACGATACCCACATCAGAAACGAGCCGGTCATTGCACCCGCTATTTGAGCCAAAATGTAAGTTGCGACACCGCCCCAAGCAAACTTGCCGGTAAGCGCCAAAGCCAATGTAACGGCAGGGTTAAGATGCGCTCCGCTCGACGAAGCCGTCACAAAAACACCCACAAAGACAGCCATCGCCCACCCGAAGGAAATCACGATCCAACCTCCGTTAAAACCTTTGGATTTATTCAACACACAATTGGCTACCACGCCGTTACCCAATAAAATAAGTAATGCGGTACCGATAAATTCTGCTATGACGGGATTCATAAATTATTTTTGATTTTTGATTAATATAGGACACAGAGGGCCACAGAGAAAGCATTGAGAACCACTGAGATTTTTATAACTTTAAACTTCAAACCTGAAACTTTAAACTCAAAACTCGAAACTATTTTCCGCTCCATGCTCGAACGGCTTGTATTGCCCGATGCCATTCCTTGATGATATTTTCGGCTTTTTCCGACGGCATTTCGGGCCGGAAAATACGATCGACCTGCCACTGTTGCTCGATGTCGGAAATACCGTTCCAATAACCGGTTGCCAATCCGGCAAGATAAGCGGCGCCTAATGCCGTAGTTTCGATTACTTTCGGCCGGGCAACGTTCACTCCGGCAATATCGGCTTGAAACTGCATCAACATGTTGTTGACCACCGCTCCCCCGTCGACCCGCAATTCGGCAATGTCGATATTCGAATCGGCTTGCATGGCGCGCAGTACGTCCAAAGTTTGCAAGGCAATGCTGTCGACGGCCGCGCGCGCGATATGCGCCGCACCCGTTCCGCGTGTCAAACCGAAAATGGTGCCGCGGGCGTGTTGATCCCAATACGGCGCGCCCAATCCGGCAAACGCGGGAACAAAATATACGCCGGCGCTGTCGGTAACTTTGGCGCACAGTTCTTCCACTTCGGCCGACGAACGGATAACGCCCAATTCGTCGCGCAACCATTGCACCACCGCCCCGGCAATAAAAATACTGCCTTCGAGCGCGTATGTTGTTTGTCCGCCGACCTGCCAAGCGATGGTCGAAAGCAGATTATTGGCCGATGCGACGGGCTTTTCTCCCGTGTTCATCATCATGAAACAACCCGTTCCGTAGGTATTTTTCACCATTCCTTCGCGGATGCACATTTGTCCGAACAATGCCGCTTGCTGGTCGCCTGCGATACCGCCCAACGGAATCCCCGGCAACTGCTGAACGCTTGTTTCGCCGTATAGCTCGCTGCTTTGCCGCACTTGCGGAAGCATGCTTTCGGGAATATCGAACAATGACGTCAAGTCCTTATCCCATTGAAGCGTCCGGATATTGAACAACATCGTACGCGAAGCATTCGACACATCGGTAATATGCAGCCGACTGCCTGTCAGGTTCCATATCAGCCAACTGTCGACCGTGCCGAAGGCCAATTCGCCTTTGGCGGCTTTTGCGCGCGCTCCTTCCGTATGGTCGAGTATCCATTTCACTTTTGTCGCCGAAAAATAAGCATCGATGATCAAGCCTGTTTTTTCCCGAATATCGGCCGCTTTACCGTCCTGTTTGAGACGATCGCAATAGTCGGCCGTACGCCGGTCTTGCCACACAATGGCATTATAAATCGGCCGACCGGTATTTCTGTCCCAAACGACGGTTGTTTCGCGTTGGTTGGTGATTCCGATTCCGGCTATTTGCGCGGCCGACAATTTGCTTTTCGTCATCACTTCGGTGATCACTCCCGCTTGCGACGACCATATTTCCATCGGATCGTGTTCCACCCAACCGGGTTGCGGATATATTTGCGTAAATTCTTTTTGAGCAACCGCTTTTACGGAGCCTTTTCCGTCGAATATGATTGCCCGTGAACTTGTCGTTCCTTGATCGAGCGCCAAAATAAATTTTTCCATGGTTTTGCTTTTGTTTTTCGAGCGATAAAAATAATCAAAAAAACAATATATGCTACTTTTCGAAAGAAAAAAGCAACAAAATGAAAGTTGCAATACAACTGCAACTACACTTTGAGTATTGCAAATGAAAAGCATAGCAAAATTTAGACATACGATTGCATCCGTCTACCGAGGCAGCATCGGGAACAGTTGTTTTATCCTTTCCTTGTCGGGCATACTTCCGTACTCGCATATTTCGAAAGCTTCGAGATAACGGCAATTTTTCAATTGATCGGGTGTATACCATTTCCTGGCAGCTTCGGCGAATCGGTCGGCGCTGCTTCTTGCCAAATAGCGCTTGCTGACGAATTGATGCCATTCGGTTGCATCGGCGGGCAATTGAGCGGCCCAACCTCCGTTCCAGGGCAACCATTCGTACACTTGCGATTCGTGAGCGCAAATGGCATCGGCCTTCGTCTGCGCCACGGAAGTAATATCGACGACAATATCGGGCGAAAAAGGATTCGGCTTTTGAAAACGATCGGGCATATACAGGAATACCGGAGCTTTCAACAACGGTTCTCCGCCGGGATACATCAGCGGAACGGAAATCATGTAAGCGGCGTCCTGCACGATGGCCGACGTGTAGCGATGATCGGGATGGTAATCGTTGGGACGGTGCGTGATCACGATATCGGCTTTCCAATCGCAAATCAACTTGATGACGGCTTTCCGGTTTTCCAACGTAGGCATCAATTCTCCGTCGGGGTTATCCAAATTATCGTATACAATCCCCAGAATACGAGCAGCTTGCTGCATCTCTCTTTTGCGGCGCGCCGCAAGTTCATCGGGTTTCATCGTATGATGCCCTTTGTTGCCGTTGGTCAAGGATACGAATTTAACTTGATGTCCCGCTCGGGAAAACAATGCCGCAATTCCTCCCGCGTTGATGTCGCAATCGTCGGGATGCGCGCCGAAAACAATCACGCGAACGGGGTCGGCAGCCGATGCAATTTGCATCGAAAAAAACAAAGCGACGCATGATACGCCGATTTTCGAAAAGGTTTTCATATCGATATGATGTTATTTGGTTTGTTTTCAAAAGTATAATAATGTATCGGACAAATATAAAGTCCAACTTTAAATTCGTCCGTTCGCAACTAACGACCCAGCCGCTTATGACACAAAAAGATTAAATAACCAATATCAATATATTGTGAATCAACAAAATTATTTTTCATGTAAACCTTTTTTTAATGTGGTTATTTTTCTTTGCATGCCTCAAATATAAGACTTTTTTGACCGGGTAAATATCGGAGGTATCGATTTTTTATGATTATTTTTTAATTTTCAAATAAATCTGTATTTTTGGACAAATTTAAAGTTTAACTTTTATTTTGTCCGATTTTATGAATTATATTTATCGAAAAATCGTGGATTCCATAAAGGAAGCGAGTGCGTATTTTCCCGTCATTACCATTACCGGCCCGCGCCAATCGGGAAAAACAACTCTATGTAAGCATTTGTTTCCCGAATTTGATTATGTAAATCTCGAAGATGTATCTGTTAGGGAGATGATCATGAATGATCCGAAAGCTTTTTTAAAAAATCGTGATCGAGACTTGATTATCGATGAGGCGCACAATTACTCCGATTTGTTTTCATATCTCCAAGTAACTGTTGACGAAGATCGCTCCCGAAAATTTGTGATTACAGGCAGCAGCAATTTTTCTGTATTGCAGAAAATTACGCAATCATTGGCCGGGCGAACGGCTTTATTCACATTACTACCGTTTGCGATGAGCGAAGTAAAAGACAAATTTCCCGATAAGGAAACAAACCGTTTGATTTTGGACGGGTTCTATCCGGCCATATATTCGGGTGTCCCCCGACATATTTTATATCGAAATTACTATGCGACGTATGTTGAAAGAGATGTCAGACAATTGATCAATATCAAAAATTTGAAGTCATTCCAAACATTTATTCGTCTTTGCGCCGGAAGAATCGGATACGAATTCAACGCATCGTCTCTTTCGGGAGAAATAGGGGTATCGGCGCCTACCATTACGGAATGGATTTCGATACTTTCCGCATCGTATATTGCTTATTTGTTACCTCCGTATTACGCAAACATCGGCAAACGTTTAATCAAAACACCTAAAATATATTTCTACGATACAGGGCTTGCTTGTTATTTATTAGGCATCGAAAACGAACGACAGCTGAGCACTCACCCGGCCAAAGGACATTTATTTGAAAACATGGTGGTAAACGAATTCATGAAAACAGCATTCAATGAAGGAAAGGATGCCAATCTGTATTTTTATCGCGATAAATCGCAAAAGGAAGTCGACGTTTTACGAACAAAAGGAAATGATATAGAAGCATTTGAAATAAAATCGAGTAGCACATTCAATAAAGATTTCTACGTGGGGTTGGATTATGTCAAAGAAATTTTTAAAGATCGCATTATACGATCGGCTGTGATTTATGACGGGGATTCTTTGATGTCGCAGGCGCCGTCTTTTAACGGAGTATTTAATTTTCGAGAATTCGATTATGAATAAAATATCATATCCTCCCGTTTTTACCCTATCATCTTCCGCTTTTCGCGGCGATTTGCGTACCGACGCCGTCAGCACAACCGCCTACGCCACCGATGCTTCGGCATATCGCGAAATGCCTTTGGGCGTGGCTTACCCGAAAGACGCCGACGACATCCGGTTGTTGATCGATTTTGCTCGCAAACAAGGTTTCGGACTGATACCGCGCGCGGGCGGCACTTCGCTGGCGGGGCAAACGGTAGGCGCGGGATTGGTGGTCGACGTGTCCAAATATATGGATCGCATTTTGGAACTGAACCTCGACGAAGGTTGGGTTCGCGCGGAACCGGGCGTCATACTCGACGAACTGAATCGTTACTTGCAACCGCACGAGGTGTTTTTTGCGCCGGAAACCTCTACATCCAACCGTTGCACTGTTGGCGGGATGGTCGGAAATAATTCCTGCGGCTCGCATTCGCTCGTATACGGCAGTACGCGCGATCATGTTTTGTCTTTGAAAGTGTTGCTGAGCGACGGCAACGAAGCGGAATTTGCCGATCTTACACTTGAAGCGTTTCATGAAAAGACGCATGGTATTTCGTTGGAAAACAACATTTACAAAAAAATTGAAGAGCTTCTCTCCGACCCTGCCGATCGGTCGGAAATCGAGGCGCAATATCCCAAACCGGGAATACGACGCCGGAACAACGGTTATGCTTTGGATGAACTGCTGAACATGCAACCTTTCGGCGGCGACCGTCCGTTCAATCTTTGTTCGCTCATTGCCGGCTCGGAAGGGACTTTGGCGTTTGTCACGGAAGTGAAATTGCGTGTCGTGCCGCTTCCTCTGCCTGCCAAAGCAGTGATGTGCATACATTTGCATTCGGTGGAAGAAGCCCTGCACGCCAATCTCATCGCATTGCAACACGCCCCGACGGCCGTGGAATTGATGGACAGCACCATTTTGGAGCTTACCAAGGATAATCTTTTGCAGCAACGCAATCGCTTTTTCGTGAAAGGCGATCCGGGCGCGTTGCTGATCGTAGAATTTGCCGACAATGACGAAACCGCCGTCCGTCGACGCGCCGACCGGTTGGAAGAAACGATGAAAGCCGCCGGTTACGGATATTATTTTCCGTTGATTGCCGGTAGCGACATCAATAAAGTGTGGGCCTTGCGCAAAGCGGGACTCGGCGTGCTGTCGAACATGAAAGGTGACGCCAAGCCCGTGTCTGTGATCGAAGATACCGCCATTCTTCCCGATGATTTGCCCGGTTATATCGCCGAATTTAAACAAATATTGGCAAAACACGGATTAAGCTGTGTGTATCACGCACATATCGCTACCGGCGAGTTGCATCTGCGCCCGATACTCAACCTCAAGGACAAAAACGACGTACGATTGTTCCGTACCGTTGCCCGCGAAACGGCCGAATTGGTGAAGAAATATCGCGGTTCGCTGAGCGGCGAGCACGGCGACGGACGTCTTCGCGGCGAATTTATCCCGCTTATGTACGGCAAAAGAGTATACGAGTTGTTCAAAGATGTGAAACAATGTTTTGATCCGCAAGGAATTTTCAATCCGGGAAAAATCGTCGATACTCCGCCGATGGACACCTCGTTGCGCTACGAGCCGGGACGCCCGACGAAAGACATCAAAACCGTTTTCGACTTTTCGTCGACGCTCGGCATGATGCGCGCCGCGGAAAATTGCAACGGTTCGGGCGATTGCCGCAAGTTGCATACCGCAGGCGGAGTTATGTGCCCGAGTTACATGGCTACGCGCAACGAAAACGCTTCCACCCGTGCACGTGCCAACATTTTGCGCGAATATTGGATGCACGCCGGAGAAAAATCGTCGTTGAGTGACCGCGAAGTGTACGACATTCTGGATCTTTGCCTTTCGTGCAAAGGATGCAAAAGCGAATGTCCTTCGGGTGTGGATATGGCTAAACTGAAAGCCGAATTTTTGCAATATTATTACGATCGAAACGGTACGCCTTTTCGCACATTCATGATTGCGCATGTAAATCGGCTGAACAAATTGGGTAGGATTTGGCCGAAATTATTCAACAAAATAACCGCGTGGTCGCTAACCAAAAAAATAATGGGTTTCGACCTGCGAAGAAATATCCCCGAAATTCGCACACATACCCTTCGACAATGGCTTAAAGGCAATGTAAATGAGCTTAACAGCAAAATAAATAAACCTGTCGGGAAAGTTTATTTGTTCATCGATGAATTTACCGATTACAACGACGTTCCAGGCGGCATCAAAGCAGTCATTTTGTTGCACCGTTTGGGGTATTTTATTGAAACCGCAACGCACGATGAAAGCGGGCGAACCTATATCTCGAAAGGCTTACTCCGGAAAGCGCAAAAAATTGCCGATCGAAATGTCGCTTTACTCGAAAAACTCGTTTCCCTGGAAACTCCGTTGGTCGGCATCGAACCTTCGTGTATCCTCACTTTCCGCGACGAATATCCCGAATTGGTTTCGCCCTGTTTGCGTGACGCGGCGCGGCGTTTGGCTCCCTGCACTTTAACTGTCGAAGAATTCATTGTCCGCGAACGGAAGCGAGGTAACATCAGCCCCGATTCTTTCACGGATGCACCTGCCGACATCGCTTTCCACGGACACTGCCAACAAAAATCGTTGATCACCACGCAGGCGACGCGGGAAATGCTCGGTATTCCCGTAAATTACACCGTTCGCGAATTGAAAACGGGATGTTGCGGCATGGCCGGATCGTTCGGCTACGAAAAAGAACATTACGACCTGTCCATGCAAATAGGCGAATCGGCATTGTTTCCGCAAGTACGCGAAACCGCGCCCGCAACCATTATCGCCGCGCCCGGAACAAGCTGCCGCAGCCATATCGAACACGGCACGGGACGAAAAGCAAAACATCCTGTGGAAGTGTTATTCGAAGCGCTGAAAAATGAAGAGTGAAGAATTGCGGTAATTTCGGGTCAGCGGCGATAATCCGTGTCAAGGTTAGCCAAAGACTGTCGCTATACGGTACATAAAATTTTTTATGTAAGTTCGCAGCATGTATCAATCGCAAACAGACATATACCGTACTTTGGCATCATATTTTCTGCCTGA
>JAVBRP010000166.1:0-5859 GCA_031547815.1 Bacteroidales bacterium
CGTTGCGAAAACTTCATTCCCTGTTCGCGTTCAACAATTTCCGGATTGGTCGACCCCGACGTAAAAATACCCGCCATGATGTCGACCCGTATATCGTCGCGAATCTCATCCTTTTCCAAACTGTTGAGAATTGCCTTTTTCCAGATTCTCATACTCTCGATTTTCACCGTTTCCATTTTTTCGACGAATCCCGGATAATGCTTGGCGGCTTGAATCATCAACGCGGTAAAATTCAGAAAACGGGTTTGTATATTCTGTTTGTCGAGCGCTGTATATATTCGTTTTTGATAACGATACAAATGTTCAATCAACTCGACAAGTGTCATATCTACGGTAACCTTCGGCCTGAACCGGTCAATCAGCCCGATCACGTACTTGTCGATGACCGCGATAAACAGCTCGTCCTTGCTTTTGAAATACCGGTACATGGCTCCGCGCGACATGCCCAGTTCTTTTTGCAGCACGGTGACTGAAGTGCTGTCGTATCCCCTGTTCATGAATACGTCGAATGCTTTTTCCAATATGTATTCCTTACGGTCTTTCATAAAACTCGTTTCAAATAATGAACGTTTGTTCACATTGCACAACAATGCAAATTGTATGCCAAACGCGACTTATTTCATAAGAATAATGAACATTCGTTCACAATCTTGCATTTTGGAGATGAGAAACAGGTCGTGCCGTCGCCCGAACACGCATTTCGCCGAGAGTGCTACAACAATCACTTACTCAGAAAATTATATGTCAGCCGAATGCGGCTTTCGGTAGACGACATTTTCATGCCATCCATATATTCATAGTGTGTTCGGCGGATGCAGATAAAGCAACATCATTTCCCGACGATGCACCGTAGTTATAAACAGGTATTTTCAATTTCGCCGGTTGCCGATAATCCGGCAGTTGAGCGGTCGCCGACATCACCATCGACAAGAGGGTAGCGGCATCGAATATGATTTTATTCATGGGTGAGACTTCTGTGTGACAGGAACGCGGATACAGGCAAAACGGACAAACTTCATACCAAACAGTATGCTTTCAATACAGTAATACAGGCAACGGCGCTATCGCCGGTTATTCGATTCCGCCTCCCAAAGCCCGGTACAAATTCACCGTCGCCTGCAATTGGTCCAGACGATCGTTCACTTGGGCGAGTTGCGCTTGCAACAAGTTCTGCTCGGCAGTGAGCACTTCCGTGTAATTGGCTTCTCCCGCAACAAGGAGTTCTTGCGTATATTCTACCGCCGTTTTAAGCGACTGAACCTGTTTTGTGCGCGTGTCGTCCTTTCGGAGCGACGATTGATAGGCGTATAAAATATCCGTAACTTCCCTGCTTGCCGTCAGCACCGTTTGCTCGAAAGCAAGCAGCGCTTCTTCCTGTTGGGCTTTTGCTGCTTTCAACGAGCTTTTCAATTGTCCTCGGGCAAAAACGGGTTGCGCCAAACCGCCGACAATGTTGGCAATGATATTTTCGGGTTTAAAAAAGTCGGCTATGGCGGCGGATGTGTAACCGAACATGGCGGGAGGCGTCGATGCGCCCAAGGTTATTCTCGGATAAAAAGCGGCACGCGCGGCATTAGTCAACTCGAACGCTGCCCGGAAGTTCAGTTCGGCTTGCCGTACGTCGGGACGGCGCGCCAGCATCCGTGCGGGAACGCCGTGGTCGAGTTGGTCGGGCAACACCTGCGCGGCAAAGGATGTTCGCGCAACACGTGTCGGCTTGCTTCCGATCATCAAGCAAAGGGAATTCTCCAATTGACGTATTTGATTTTTCAATTCGGGCACAGTGGTTTGCGTGCCGTACAACAATGCTTTGCTCTGCTCTACGGCTGCGGCATTCAGCATTCCCGCCTCTTTCAAAGCCTCCATGGTGGCTGCGCTTTCTTGGAGCAACGTTACGGTTTCCTCGGTAATGCGCAACTGTTCGTCCATAGCCAACAAGGAATAATACGTATCGGCAATGTTGGCGATCAAGGAGGTTAGCACGAGATTGCGGTATGCCCTGCTGTTGAGAAGGCGGGCGTATTGCGCTCGCTTTTGGCTTGCATATCGGCCCCAAAGGTCAATTTCCCATGAAGCTGCTACCGACAGCGTAAACAGGTCGGTCGGGTAGCCCAGCACTTTGGTTCCGTTGTCGCCCGTGCTCGTTCGCACTTCGGCTGCCTGTCCCGCCAAGGTTACGCTCGGGAAGAATGCCGCCCGCGCCGATCGGAAATAAGCCTCGGTTTGCTTGATGCGGGCAACGGCGATACGCAGGTCGTAATTGTTTTTCAATCCGCTGTCGATCAATACCTTTAATTCATTGTCGGCAAAATACGTTTGCCAAGGGATGTCGGCAACGGAGGTCGTATCCGTCGGATTTTCGTCGCGAAACAGACCTTGCGTGTCGTATTCGGGCGCATGGTATTTGTTGAAAACCCGGCAGGAAGTAAGAATAAGTACAAGCAAGACCAAAAGTAATGATCTGTCGGGTCTTAAATGTCCGGAAAGCCGATTTCTAAATATAAACCTGCCGGAGTTTTGAAGCCCCGCAGGTTTCGCACCGAAAATAATATGGATAAACGGATTCATTATCAAGTTAAAATCATCGATTATCGTTTTTTTTCGGTTTGCCGATCATGTCCTGCAACGATTGGAAAATGATATACAGTGTGGGAATGACGATGATACCGAATATGGTTCCGACCAACATTCCGCCCACGGCGCTGATTCCGATGGATCGGTTACCGACAGCACCCGCTCCCGTGGCCAATGCCAACGGCAACAGTCCGAAAATAAAGGCCAACGAAGTCATCAGGATAGGACGCAAGCGCGCCGTAGCTCCGGTGACGGCTGCTTCGACGATACTCATTCCCTCGCGCCGCCGTCGGAGCGCATATTCGACAATCAGAATCGCGTTTTTGGACAACAGGCCGATCAACATGATCATGGCTATCTGCACGTAGATGTTGTTGACGATTCCGCTGCCGCTCAGCAACGAGATGAAAACGAAGACGAAAACGCCCGATAAGCCTACGGGCAGCGACAGTATCACGGCAAACGGTATGATGTAGCTTTCGTATAATGCCGACAACAGCAAATAGACGAATACGAGGCATATTGCAAAAATGATAAGGGTTTGTCCGCCGCTTTTCACTTCCTCGCGGCTCATTCCCGAATAATCGTACGAATAGCCGTCGGGAAGCGTTTCCGTCGCTATTTCTTTCACGATGCCGATAACGTCGCCCGTGCTGTATCCATTCGTAAAATCGGGTATAATGTTCATATCCATGGAAGTGTACATGTTGAAACGGCTCAGCGACTGTGATCCCGTAATATCGGTAATCGTGAGAAATTCAGTAACGGAAGTCGTTTCGCCGGTGGGCGTCCGTACAAAAATACCCTTCAGATCGTCGAGTGACGAGCGGTAGCCGGGTGCAGCTTGCACCATCACCCTGAATTGCTTGCCATACAGGTTGAAATTCGACACGTAAATGCTGCCGACATTGGCTTGTAGCGTACCCATTACTGCCGAAAGCGTCAATCCGGCGTCTTTTATTTTGGCAACATTTGCTTCTACCAGCTTCTGCGGGAAATTGGGGTTAAAGGTGGTCATCGCCGTCATCACTTCGGGCCTTTGGTTCATCTTGGCGAGAAAATCGCCCGTGACGCCGAAGAATTTTTGAATGTCGCCACCCGTTCGATCCTGCATTTGCATCGTCACTCCGTTGCTGACGCCGAAGCCCTGCAAGGTGGGATTGCCCATGAACAGGAACGTGGCGTTGCGGATCGTGTCGGTAGCTCGCTTCATGTAAGCGGCCATTTCGTTGGTGGTGATGCTGCGGTCTTTCCACGGTTCCATTTTCAACATCACGGTGGCGAAAGAACTGCCGAGGCCGCTCATGAAATTAACGCCCGTAATGTTGAGTACATTCTGCACGTGAGGCGCCTCTTCGGCTATCTTAACCACACGTTTTACCAGCGAATCGGTTCGTTCGAGCGACGCGCCCGGCGGCAAGGTGATCATGCCCAGCACGCCGCCGCTGTCCTCTTGCGGAACAAAGCCCGCCGGGATGATCCTCATCAGGAACACCATGACTATTGCGGAAATGCCGATGATGCACAACGCAATCCACCGCCGGTTCTTCGCCCCGAGAAACAGCAGCGTCGAGCGGTATTTGACGACAACAGCGTTAAAGCCGATATTGAAATATCCGTAAAAACGTTGCAAAAAGCGCTTTTTTTCGACGTGCGGTTTCAGGAAAATGGCGCACAACGCGGGGCTTAATGTCAATGCATTGATGGCCGATATGATGATGGCGACGGCCAGGGTTAAACCGAATTGTTTGAAAAAGACGCCGCTCGTACCGCCGATAAAGCTCACGGGAATAAATACCGCCGACATTACCAGGGTGATGGAGACAATGGCCGGAGCTATTTCGTGCATGGCTGCAGACGAAGCTGCTTCCGGGTCGTTCTCGCCCGCGTCGAGTTTGGCGTGCACCGCTTCCACCACCACAATCGCGTCGTCTACCACAATTCCGATGGCCAATACCAATGCGAAAAGGGTCAACAGGTTGACGGAAAAACCGAGTAAAAGCAGAAAAAAGAACGTTCCGACTACGGCTACCGGAACGGCTATGGCAGGAATGACGGTCGATCTGATATCCTGCAAAAAGATGAATACCACAAGGAATACGAGTACGAAGGCTTCCGCTAACGTATGAATGACTTTGCGGATGGATTCCGAAAGAAACTCGTTGGCATCGTTCATATAAACCACTTTCAGCCCGGGAGGAAAATTAGCGGAAGCAACCGACAGCTCCGCTTTAATGTCGTTGATGACCTGCTTCGCATTCGACCCCGCCGTTTGGTTCACCCCGACGGCCACCGCCGGATGTCCGTCAATCTGCGAATATACCGTATAGTTGAGCGATCCCAATTCCACATCGGCCACATCCTTAACCCGCAACACCTGCGCTCCCTGCGAACGGATGATAATGTTGCCGAACTCTTCGGCCGATTTCAAACGCCCGGTATACTTCATCGTATACTGGAACGTTTGGCTGCTGTTTTGCCCCAACTGCCCCGGCGCCGCATCGATATTCTGATCCCTCAAAGCCGCGATCAGTTCGTCGGGCGTCATTTTGTACGAAGCCATCACGTCGGGTTTCAGCCACACGCGCATCGAGTAATCCCTCGCTCCGTACACATTCGTGTTACCGACGCCTTTCACGCGCTGTATCTGCGGTATGATGTTGATGTTGGCGTAGTTCTGGATAAAACGTCCGTCATAATCGGGATTGTCCGACGTTAACACAATCATCAATATCGTGCTGCTCTGCTGCTTGCGCACGGTAACACCCGTCTGCACCACTTCAGGCGGCAGCAGAGGCGTAGCCGAGGCCGCAAGGTTTTGCACGTTCACCGCTGCAATGTCGGGATCGACATCCTGAGCGAAAAATATGGAAATACGCGCCGTACCGTCGTTCGATGATGTCGATGTCATGTAAGTCATGCCTTCCACGCCGTTGATCGCCTGTTCGAGCGGCACCACCACGCTGTTCATGATCACGTCGGCATTGGCGCCGGGATACGACGCCGAAACCACCACCGTGGGCGGGGCAATGTCGGGATACTGTTCCACGGGCAATGCAGCAAGTCCGATGATCCCCAAAACGACGAAAATGATGGAGATCACCGTAGATAACACGGGGCGATCGATAAACGTTTTCAGCATGCAAAGAAAAATGATGACCGATGAATAAAAATCTCACCGGTGACGATTGACATATTTAGTTAACACCGGGTTGTGTGAAATGTTTGAGCGGAAGGGTATACAAAAGGATCGCGGTATGACAATGGCATCCGAGATTTTACGAT
>JAVBRP010000178.1:0-3703 GCA_031547815.1 Bacteroidales bacterium
CGTCATTGCCGACAGGCACCCAATCGTCGACCGTTATGTCGGCCATCAGCATGTAATTGCCCGTTAAACCGATCGCTCTCAATTGATCGGCCGTAGTGATGATTGCTTGCGCCTTTGCCGCGTTGCATACAACCGACAGCAACAATACCGCGGCGCCGAAAGTGATAAATTTTTCCCTCATGGTTCCGGAAATTAAGATTAATGAATGTCATTTCAATGTCATCTCTCGAATTCTGCAAAAGTAGGATGCGGAAAAATTGTGCAATACCCCACAAGTGGGGTATTTTTTGGATCAAACGTTAAAATATGTTGGCGGGAGATTCTTTATTTTTTCAAAGAGTTGTTGCCCCGCCGGGGCATAGACAAATGTATCACCAACATAATTTTGAACTTGATCCATATATTGTATATTGCTTTATTAAGCTGCGCCTTTAGGGATCGGGGGTAAAAATACGATGGAATTGCAATTTGTTATGCACCCGTTCGCTTCTTGATCTTACAAAGATAGCGGTTTTATTTTACAATACGGTTCGAAAAATTGTTCTACCTTTGGTTCCCGATAACGGAAAGCAAACATCATGACCAAAATATATTTGAAACCCAAACGCGAAGAGTCGCTTCTTCGCTTCCACCCGTGGATTTTTTCGGGAGCGGTGAAACGTACGGAAGGATCGCCTGCCGACGGCGACATTGCAGAGGTTTATTCGGATCAAGGAAAGTTCGTGGCTGCGGGGCATTATCAGCTCGGCGGATCGATTGTCGTGCGCGTTCTGTCGTTTTCGCAACAAACGATCGATCGGGATTTTTGGAAAACCAAGCTGTTGCAAGCATACGCGATGCGCAAAAATATCGGTTTGGCCGAAAATCCGCAAAACAATGCCTATCGCTTGGTTCACGGCGAAGGCGACGGTTTGCCCGGACTGATCGTCGATATTTACAACCGAACGGCGGTATTGCAGGCGCACAGCATGGGAATGTACCGGTTGCGGAAATTGCTTGCCGACCTGCTGATCGAAATATACGGCGGACGATTGACCGCCGTGTTCGACAAAAGCGAAAGCACCGTTCATGCGCATGATGCCGAAACAAACGCCTATTTGTTCGGTGACATGCCCGACGAGCGCACGTTTACCGAATACGGCAATTCGTTTGCGGCCGATTGGGAAGGCGGGCAGAAAACGGGATTTTTCATCGATCAGCGCGAAAACCGACGATTGGTGGAGCATTACGCAAAAGACCGCACCGTGCTGAACATGTTCGGCTACACGGGCGCTTTTTCGGTGTATGCGCTTCGCGGCGACGCCAAGGAAGTGCATACCGTCGACAGTTCGCAACGGGCAATCGAAGCAGCCGAACGCAACGTGGCGCTCAATTTTCCCGATTGCACCCGTCACCGGGGAATCGCAAGCGATTGCTTCAATTTTCTGAAAGACCCGGAGCCGATTTACGATTTGATGATTGTCGACCCGCCCGCTTTCGCGAAAAACCAACACGCACTGAAAAATGCATTGCAGGCATATCGGCGCCTAAACGCGATGGCGTTGAAAGCGCTTCGTCCCGGAGGCATTTATTTCACCTTTTCGTGCTCGCAAGCGGTGAGCAGGGAACAATTTCGCTCGGCCGTATTTGCCGCGGCAGTCGATGCCGGTCGTCAAGTGCGCATCATTCACCAACTGACCCAGCCCGCCGACCATCCGGTGAACATGTTCCATCCCGAAGGCGAATACCTCAAAGGCTTGGTGTTGTACGCGGAATAGAAATGTGATTATCGTTTTTTGGTGATGACGTAATTCCCCGCCGCGGCTTGGAAATAAACGAGGTTATTTTCGTTTTTGACGACACCGGGCGCATTCGGGCCTTTGACTTCCCAATCGCCTTTTTCCAAATCGGTGATCAACACTTTATAAGTTCCTTTACCTTTGATCTTCAAATTGACGGGGCGGTTTTCCGGGACACCGTTTTTGGCGAACAAAACGATCCGATCGCCGATTTGCGCTCCCGTCATTCGATCGGTTTCAACTTTTTCGACCGCCGACAACTTGCTATTTCCGGCATCGGTAACTTGCATCACGTTCAGAAAAACATCCGTTTCGGAGGGCGTTCCGGGCGACAGTTCGATACGCCATGCGGCGCCGTCGCCCGAATTGTTTTCGGTAACGAGTCGCTGCGGATAATTGATCCCGCCGACGCTGAATTCGTTGCCCGGTCCGCCGACTTTCGCCAAATGGATGTTCGTCGGGAGCAGAACGGTGTTGACCAACTTGCCGTTGTATCCTTTTTCGTTGCGCACCACGGTACAGACATTACCCTTAAAAACGGGTTCCTGCACGCAATGCAGCAGCCACGTTTTCTTGAAATCCTTGTCGGACGACACGATGTAATCGTACACGATCAACGCAGCGGGAACTTGGGAATTATCGAGGTTCAAAAACACAAACGAACGTTGGTGGTTTTTCACCTTGTCGGAATACGCCCGCGTGATGTCGCCTTTCAGGTATGAATATTCGGGTTTCACGGCATCGGGGCCGAAATCGTGCGCGCGGACTTCGCCTTTCCTGTATTCTTCGCTCTTCACCACTTCGATGGTGGCAGGCTCGGCGCCGCCCGCGGGCAGACGCTGTCCGCCGTCGTTTGAGACCGGTCGATTGCTTCTTGTGAACTTTTCGTCGGGATTGTACACCAACATGCAATTGTGGGCAACGGTGCGCTGACAGTAATTCTTGAAATGCTCGCATCCGTAACCGCCTTCGGCGCCCTGATAAATACCCGATTCTATGGCAAGCGGCCCCTTATAATAGATTTGAAAATTGCCGGCATCCAAATGTTCGTGGTTGGCGAAATGCCGCTCGACGATTTTCATCTCGGCCACCACCGCGTCGGAATTCAACCCTTCGTCCCAACCGGTGCGCATTGCCATTCCGCCGAAAGGATACGGAAAATATTTGGTAAGCGGCAGCGCCGCGAGATTGTTGTCGGCGGGCACGGTCGGGTCCACCAGCAACAAATCGTACAATGGCGTTCGGCCGATGTTGCCCTGCCTGACCGCTTCCCCCATCAGCAGCGGGTCTTTGTAATAACTTGCCACGTATGCGATATCGGAGAAAGTCCAATATCTGCCGAAAGTCATCCGCTCCATGAAATCGTCGCCGTCGCGGAGCAACTGCCCGTCGGGCCGCCGCGTGTACATCCAGCGGTACGGTATTTTGCCTTGCAGTTCGCTCGCGACGTGCGGATAACCCATCCGATCGAAGATAAGCGTGGTGTAAATCTCCCACTGAAAACGCGAAGGGCCGTAGGCACAGCCCTGATGATGATAGCCCGATGCGTATCCGAAGTTTTGCGCTGGAATGATCTCGGCGAAGATACGTCCTGCCGCACGTCGGTATATTTCGGGATTTTCGTTGTACGTTGCGATACCGCAGGAAAGCAAATCCCGCGCCACTTGGGCCTCCACGCCGTGGCCCGTTACGGAATTTTGCACCAGTCGCGGCCATTTCACTTCCATGTCGGTTGCCAAGCTCTCCATAATCGCTATCAACGATTTTCTCTCGGACGGGACAATCAAATCGTAACACCAATCGTACACCACGGCGGTGGCGAGAATGATCCGGCCGATGTCGCGGCATACGTCCTGCTTTTCGGGATCGATGATCAACGTGTTGTTCAGGTTGAAAATAAGATCGACGGCTTCATTCCCTGTTTT
>JAVBRP010000325.1:0-5745 GCA_031547815.1 Bacteroidales bacterium
TGACCTGCGGATAGCGCGCTACATGGCTTTGCCCGTCAAAAAATTGCCGTAGGCACCATATTGACGATTTTCCGTTCAAGCGCAGCCGATAGGCGGAGCGCGTTAAAATCGTCAAGCCGTTTTTGGTTCTTTTTGCGGCATCAAAAAGAACAAGAAAAAAACGATAAAAATAAATAGCACCTCAAAAAAAGAATTAACCTTCATAATTGTTTTTCGGCGATTTTTCATATTATTTTTTATATCATTGCAAAAAAATAGGATTATGATGAAGAATTTAACGCATTTGGTTACAGGTTTGTTCTTTTCGTGTATTACGATACATGCGGCGGAATATCATGTGTCGGTGAAAGGCAGCGATGCACATACGGGAAGCGAAACGGCGCCGTTCCGCACCATCGGCAGAGCAGCGCAAGTTGCTTATCCCGGCGATGTGATTACCGTACATGCGGGAACGTATCGCGAATGGGTTAATCCGCCACGCGGAGGCGAAAGCGACGACCGGCGAATCGTCTATCGCGCCGCTCCGGGCGAACATGTCGAGATCAAAGGTTCCGAACGGATTGCCGATTGGCAGAAGGAGCGGGAAGGGGTTTGGAAAACGATCGTACCGAATTCCCTTTTCGGAAACTACAACCCGTATGTCGACTTGATATTCGGCGATTGGTTTGAAGATCGCGGACGGCCCCACCATACGGGTGAAGTATTTTTGAACGGCAAATCGTTGTACGAAACGGAAACGAAGGATAAAGTTTTCAATCCGGTACCGAATACGCATACTACGGACGCGGAAGGCGCCAAATATACCTGGTATTGCGAAAACGACGGAACGAATACGACTATTTGGGCCAATTTCCGCAATTATAATCCGAATAAGGAATTGACGGAGATCAGCGTGCGGCCGACTTGTTTCTATCCCGAAAAACAGGGCGTCGATTATATTACCGTCAGCGGATTTCACATCGGCCAAGCGGCCACGCAATGGGCGGCGCCCACAGCGGAACAAATCGGAATGGTGGCCGTGCATTGGGGAAAAGGGTGGATCATCGAAAACAACGTAATCAGCAACGCGAAATGCTCGGCCATCACGTTGGGAAAAGAACGGGCGACGGGGCACAACGTGTGGTCGAACGATAAAAGCATCGACGGCTCGTTGCATTACATCGAAGTGACATTTAATGCGATACGGGCAGGCTGGAATAAGGAAAATATCGGTTCGCACATTGTTCGCAACAACACGATTTCCGACTGCGAGCAAACAGGCATTTGCGGCAGCATGGGAGCGGCTTTCAGCATTATCGAACACAATCATATTTACAATATATGGACAAAGCGCCAATTTACCGGAGCCGAAATTGCGGGAATAAAGTTCCACGCGGCTGTCGATGCGCAAATCCGAAACAATCGGATAAATCATGCCGGAAGGGCTATTTGGCTCGACTGGATGACGCAGGGCACGCGCGTGTCCGAAAATCTTTTTTACGACAACGATCTTGAAGACTTGTTTGTTGAAGTAAACCACGGCCCGTATTTAGTCGACAATAATATTTTCGGATCGCCGGGCAGTCTGCGCGACCAATCGCAAGGCGGAGCGTTCGTTCACAACCTGTTTGCGGGAAAAGTGTATGCCTACAAAGAATACAATCGTTATACGCCTTATTTTTTACCGCATTCGATCGACGTTGCGGGCCTTTCGATCATCAGAGGCGGAGACGATCGTTTCCTGAATAACCTGTTTGCTCCGGTTGTCCCCGAAAACGAAGAGAAACTGCGAGGAGCGTATGGCTTGGCGGGATACAACGATGCGGAATATCCGATGATTGTTGACGGTAATGCATATTACGGCCGCGCTTTGCCTTTCGGGAAAGAAAAGAATAACATTGTACTGCCCGATGCGAATCCCGAAGTGAAAATAGAAGACAAAGGAAACGAGGTTTTTCTGTCGATCGATTGGCAGCGATTGGCCGGATTGTCGACGGAAAAAGTAAGCACCGAACGATTGGGCAAAGCCAAACTTCCGAAACAGGCGTACGAACTACCCGACGGCGCGCCGATCGTCATCGATTCCGATTATTTCGGCAAAAAACGTTCGGATAACCCGACGCCGGGGCCATTCGAAATCGGAAAAGACGGACGGGTGAGATTGAAAGTTTGGTAAAAGAACGACACTTTATTAAATTTGCCGCGACATTTAAAGATAAATCAACAATCAATATTTCCGAAAGTAAGCATGGCACAACCATTTTCGGGCGGCAAACAAGATTTCAGGCCCGCAGATACATTTTTCGGTAACTTGGGTAAATTCCTCGGCGGCGGGTTAGGGTGGGGGTTAGGCGGCCCCATCGGCGCCATTATCGGGGTGATTATCGGTTCGGTGATCGACAAGGCCGCGGCATCGGCACAACAAGCCGGCAATACTACGAAAGGCGATTTCGTGGTGAGCCTTTTGGTATTGGTAGCCGCCATCATGAAAGCCGACGGCACGGTGCGCAAGGTGGAGTTAGACTACGTGAAACAGTTTTTGGTGCGCAATTTCGGACGCGACGGCGCCATCGAGGCGCTCAGCATGTTGAAAGACATTCTGAAACAGAATATCGATATTGCTCCGGTTTGTCTTCAGATACGCGACAACATGGACTATGCCTCCCGTCTGCAACTGATGTACTTTTTGGTCAATGTGGCCAATATCGACGATCATTTCGATGTTGCCGAACAGCGATTGCTCGAATTCATCGCCGAACATATCGGCATCAGCGCGGCCGACAAGGAATCTATCCGATCGATGTTCACCGACGAGCAAAATACTTACAGGTCTCGTCCCGGACAATCGTCCGCTCCGAATTTGACGCAAGCCTACCGTATTCTCGAAGCGGAGCCGAATGCCGACGTGGCGACCATCAAGAAAGCGTATCGCACCATGGCGAATAAATATCATCCCGACAAGGTGGCCTATTTGGGCGAGGATGTGAAAAAAGCCGCGAACGAAAAGTTTCAGAAACTGAACGAGGCTTACGAGACGATCAAGAAAGATAAAGGATTTGTGTAATCGGCAGTGTTTGTCTTAATAAGTTTCAATTTGTCACTTTGCTTATGCACACAAAATAAAACCTACCGGGTTTTGGAAACCCGGTAGGTTTACAAGCGCTTTCCGTAATCAAAAAGCCTTTACAACTCTTTGATTTTTATGCTGCGATACCAAACGTCGTCGCCGTGGTCTTGCAGCCCGATGTAGCCTTCGGACGCAATGTCGACAAACGGCTTATAGTCTTTGAACTTGCTTTTGGCACACATTTCGCGCCATTCGGGCGTACCGATGGTGTATTCGCAAACCTTTTTGCCGTTTTGGATATGCGTCACCGTTTGGTCTTTCACACGTAACGTGAATGTATTCCATTCGCCGGCAGGCTTGGTATTTTGCGGCACGGCGGGAAGCATATCGTACAAAGCGCCCGCCGCGTGCGGATTGCTTTGCGCATCGGTAATTCGGGCATTGTCGATCACCTGTATTTCGGGCGCCGAATAATGAAGCGCCGTTCCCGGTATTTCTTGGCCGCGATACATGATGCCGCTGTTGCCGCCTTTCCCGATTTTCCATTCGATATACAATTCGAAATCCTTGAATTTCCTATCGTAAATGATGTCGCCGCCTTTCGCTTTGGAAATGCAATGAATGGCGCCGTCAACAATTTCCCAGCCGGCGGGAAAAGCCGGTTTGCAGTATCCGCGCCAGCCGGCGGAAGTTTTGCCGTCGAACATCAATATCCAACCTTCCTTCTTCTCCTTTTTGGACAATGTGTTTTCCTTTTGCGCCGTTGCTGCCATCGAACAACCGACGATCAGAAGTGTCGAAAGAATAATTTTTTTCATCACGTTACACTTTTGTCCATTTGAATTGCTTCAAATAATCAAAATCTTCTTTGCACGAAGCAAAAATGTCGCCTTTCGTTTCCTGTTCCACGGTCAACAATTCCAAATCTTTGGTCATCTCGAACAGTTTTTTGTAATCTACGCTTCCCTTGCCCACTTCGGTATAAGCAGCCGAAGCCGAGTTGTAGTCGGAAGCGTGCCAGCAGGCGAAACGTTTCGGATATTTTTGTATGTACGCCACGCAATCGCCGCCGCCTCTTACCGTATGCCCCATATCCAATTGGAAATAAACTAATTTCGGATCGGTATTTTTCAGCAGATAATCCAAAATCACTTCACCTTCCACTTGTACAAATTCGGCATGATGGTTATGATAGGCGAACTTCACGCCGTATTTTTTGCACACTTCGCCCGTCCGATTGAGGTGTGCCGCAAATTTTTTAATACCGTCCAATGAATTTTTGTCGCCCGCGAAAGATGCCTGTACAGCCCATTTTCCGCCGCCCGATTTTATTTCGGTGGCGTATTTCCTCCAAAAATCCCAATCTTTGTTGTTAATATCTTCGGACAGCAGTCCCGATCCGCCGTGCGAACCCGAAAGTGTCATTCCCATGTCTTTCAGGATAACGCTCAACTCTTTCATCGTTATTTTGTCTATGAATTTTTCGCCTTTGAAGCCATACGCCTCAACGGACGAATATCCCATATCCGACAATTTTTTCAGGGTTCCCTTGAAATCTTTGGGTAACTCGTCTTTCACACTGTACAATTGAATGCCGATACGGCCTTTGTTGGGTTTGGCCGCAGCCGCAAGCGGAGAAGAAAAAACTTCTTGTCCGATACTTCCCGCTGCCAACAAAGCAGCGCTTTTTACAATAAAATTTCGTCTGTTCATGATGTTTTGCTGTTTGGTTATTTTTGAGATTTGTAATATTTTTCGTTTTTTATATCAAGAGATGCAAAATTACATTTTTATTTCATTTAATATTGTCGAAAAAACGATCATCAAATTATTTTTACTTTTGTTTGATAAACTTAAAATCTTTGAACGCATGATTAAACGATTGATTTTCTTGTCGCTTATCGTATTGACGGCTTTTTCGCCGGCGCCGCGACAAATCGAATGGGTTGCCATCGGCGATTCCATTACCTATTTGAACGATCACGCCGACCAAACGGGCAATCGGGTGGAAAAAGGCTACATGACCCGCGTGACGGAGCAATTGCCGAACATCACGTATGTCAATAAAGGATATAACGGTTGGACGTCGGGCGGCATTGCCGATAAGATCGACGAGCTGGGATTGACGAAAGCCGATGTGTATACCGTTTTTCTCGGCACCAACGATTGGTGGCGCGGCCGTCCGATCGGCACGATCGATGATTATGCCGGGGCAACGGGAAGCGAAACCATATACGGCGCTTTTCGCATCATCGTCGATAAGTTGCGAAGCCTGAACGATCGGGCGACAATCATTTTAATGACGCCGTTGCAACGCGGCGATTTTGTGCAAGTCGCCAATTTCAAAAATACCGCATACGGGTCGTATCGCGAGAAAGACGGACAAAGTCTGGCTGCCGTTGCCGAAGCGATAAAGTCGATCGGGAAACGTGAAAATATTACCGTCATCGATTTATACAACAAAAGCGGTATCACACAGAAAAATATGGTGAAATTTAAGCGACTGAAAGAACCGTCTGCCGAAACATATCGCGATTATCGATATCCCGACTTCATCGACGTTCCATTCGATCCCGAAAACGACGCTTATCCGTATCCGCCGGAAGCTATCGATATGACTTACGACGGACTTCATCCTTCCGATAAAGGGAATGCCGCGATTGCCAAGCTGTTGGTGAAACAATTGAAGCAACTGTAAG
>JAVBRP010000069.1:0-3584 GCA_031547815.1 Bacteroidales bacterium
TATATGATTCGGCGAAAACTGAGTGTCTCGCCGTATCCCCGCAAATGTAAATTTCTGATTCATCGGTCAACAAAATTTTAACAAATTTCTACATCATTCATCGCATCGTCATACCGATCGGTATCCTTTCAGGTAAAAAAACTTCTCGCCGAATGATACTTCTCGCGCTGTATGAAAATTAACCTTCGGCGAGCACGCAAACTCGGTTGTGCTTTGCGCTTTTACGTCATTGCGAGAGAATAATCACGCAAAGACGCGAAGGCGCAAAGCGAGAAAATATAATCGACCCGGTTCAGCATTTGATCAAACAAGCTCCGGCCGAATATCCGCCTCCGAAGACCGACATGCACACGGTATCGTCTTTTCGGAACTTATCGAGATTCTGCGCAAACACCAAAAACGCGCTCACCGAGCCGGTATTGCCCAGTTCGGTGATGTTGCTCAACGATTTTTCTTCGGGCACGCCCAATTCCTTCGCCACATACTTCAATATCCGCATGTTGGCCTGATGTCCGATGAAATAAGACAATTCGGAAAGAGAATATCCGTTGCGTTCGACAATATCTTTGGTGTTGCGGGCAATGTAGGTGCAGGCTTGCATAAAAACATCCTTCCCGTGCGGCATGATCAGCCCGTTTTCCTTGGGGTTGAGAAACACCCCGCCGGGGCCGTAGCCGATATGTCCCAAGCCCTGCGTGTCGATATCGAGCACTTCGGCCTCCTTATCCGAAAGCCGTTCGCTCGAAAAAAAGAAAGCCGCCGCCGCGTCGCCCCAAAGATGTCCCGATTTCGGATCGGTTTCGTTGGCATACGAACTGTTTCGGTCGGCCGAGATCAACAATGCCTTGGATGCTTTCCCGGTGTCAAAGAACGCGCGAATGATTTCCATGGCATTGATGCCCGATGAACAGGCGGAAGAAAGATAAAATGTCTTGGCTTTTTCCATTTGAAACTCGCGTTGCATCGCGTGGGCTGTTGTCCCCACGGTATCCGACGGAGTGTATGATGCAAAAATGATTAAATCGACCTCGCTGATATTGTACGGGAGTCGCAAAACTGCATTTTTAACGGCTTCTTTGCACATCATGTTCATGGTTTCCTTATCCGACGCTTTCGAGCGCGACAGTATACCTGTTCTTTGGTAGATCCAGTCGCTCGTCAGCCCGTTTACTTTGATAAAATAGTCGTTGGGAATTCTATTTTGCGGGATGTAGTATCCCGTTGAATTAATGAACATTGGTTAAATTTATATTGTCCGGTTACTTAATTTGATTTTAAATGAAAATCCTGCAAATTTCGCAAAATTCACAGACTTCTCAAATTACACTTATCTTATCGGTGCTACATTTAAAGCACTTCGGCGGAATATTTCCGAATAAAATTCTCAACAATAGAATATTAAATATTTGTTAAAATAATGAAAAACGGAACATTCAACACGCGCCGCAAAACCGATTTTTTTTGCATTTTCCCGTCATTTCATCTTCCAAATATTCATCCGTTGCACATAAAACCGAATTAATCTCCGTTTTGTTTGAAAAGGTGCAAAATTATTTCATTCTCTCGGATGTGTTTAACTTTATTGTGGACTTTACCGGTCAAATCGGAATGACTTCATCAAATATCATACCAATCGGTATGTGTGCGATAATTCATTATTGCGATATTTGCTTTATCTTTTCAAACCGATAAAAACATCACGAATGGAACCTGTATATGCCAAATGGGAAATGTTGCGACAATCGTTGCGGGACATGGGCCGCGTGGCGATTGCCTTTTCGGGAGGCGTCGACTCCACTTTTTTATTGAAAGCGGCGCACGATACGCTGGGCGACGAGGCGTTTGCGATAACGTCGCTGTCGGGCCTTTTTCCCGTAACGGAAATGAACGAAGCCCGCGAGTTTACCGCCGCCAACGGCATCCGCCACATCATTTGCGAAACGGATGAGTTCGAAGTCGAAGGGTTTGCCGGAAATCCGGTGAACCGGTGCTATCTGTGCAAAAAGAGCCTTTTCCGACGTTTCAAGCAAATAGCCGAAGAGAACGGAACGCAGCATCTTGCCGAAGGTTCGAATGCGGACGACGACAAGGATTATCGGCCGGGAATGCTCGCCATTAAGGAATTGCACATTCTCAGCCCTTTGCGGGATGCAGGATTTACCAAAGACGAAATCAGGCAATTGTCGCGCGAAATGGGTTTGCCTACTTGGGAAAAACCGTCGTTTGCGTGTCTTGCGACGCGGTTCCCTTACGGGGAAATCATCACGCGCGAAAAACTCAAAGCGGTGGAAACATCCGAACGATTGCTGTTCGACTTGGGTTTCAAGCAAGTGCGCGTGCGGCATCACGGCAATTTGGCCCGTATCGAAATTCTCCCGGCCGACATGGAAAAACTGTCGGCACCCGAAGTCCGCGAAGCCGTTTATACAGGGATCAAAAAAGCGGGCTTCACCTACGTTACGCTCGATCTCCAAGGCTACCGCACGGGCAGCATGAACGAAACGATAGGGAAATAATCGATAAATTTTTGTATGTTTGCAAAACAAAATTTATTGCCGATAGGGCCGGAGCCATGTTACCGCAAAAGAAAACCATAGAAGATATTGCTCGTGAGTTGAACCTTTCAAAATCGACTGTTTCGCGGGCTTTGCACGATTCGTACCAAATAGGGGAAGAAACCAAACAGAAAGTTCGTTCTTTGGCCGAAAAATGGGGCTTCCAACTGAATCCGCAAGCACGGGGGTTAAAGACAAACCAATCGTTCACGTTGGGTGTGGTGGTTCCCGAAATTGCACACAAATATTTTTCTTCCGCCATCAGCGGGATACAGGAAGTGGTGCTGCCTGCAGGCTACAACGTGCTGATCGGACAATCGAACGAATCGGCCGACCGGGAGTATGAGGTGGTGCGCCAATTGATGTCGAGCCGCGTCGACGGCATCATCATGTCGCTCTCGGGCCAAACCCGATATTGCGAGTATCTGCAAAACCTGATCAACGACGGTTTCCCGATCATCATGTTCGATCGCGTAAGCGACGAGGTCAACTGTTCGAAAGTAATCATCGACCACGAAGCGGCAGCTTTCTCGGCGGCAGAGCATTTGATCAGGCTGGGATGCAAACGCATCGCGCATTTGAGCGGACCGCAGATATTGTTGATCGCCAAAAATCGCATCCGCGGCGTCAAAAGGGCTTTGGAAACATACAACATCCCGTTTATTCCCGAATTCGTGATCGAGAACGGCACCAACCCGATCTACACGCCCGAACACATCAATCGACTGATACAACTGGCCGATCCGCCCGACGGCATTTCCTGTTTCAACGACGATGTGGCCATCAATGCGCTGTTGACGCTCAAACGCATGGGTATTCCCGTACCGCAAAAGGTGAAGATTATCGGATTCAACAACGAAAAGGATTGCATGATCATCGAACCCAACCTTTCGTCGGTAGAACATCCCGTGGTGGAAATGGGCAAAGAAGCCGCCCGATTGTTCCTGAAACAGATTGAAAAGCCGAACCAAAAGCCCAAAACCGTTACTTTCGAAACGGGTTTGATTATCCGGCAATCGACGGGAGGCT
>JAVBRP010000387.1:0-8247 GCA_031547815.1 Bacteroidales bacterium
GAAATTAAAAGACGAGGTGAAGCCCGATACCCGGTCGTATATTCCCGAATCGTACGGCGCCGGCTTTTCGGTTATGTACGACAAAACTGCCGAATGGGTTTTCGGCGGCGATTTTCGAACCCAAAAATGGTCGGTCGACGGTTCGTCGCATAAAGCGCTGACCTACACCGACAGCCGGATATACAGCTTGGGCTTGCAATTGACGCCCAACAAACGCCGTCCCGAAAATTATTTGCAAATGTTGCGTTTTCAACTCGGAGCCTGCTACAACCAGACTTATATGTCGGTTAACGGGTATCAATTGGACGATTATTCCGTTTCGTTCGGCGTCGGTTTGCCTTTCCGAAACATGTCGTACGTCAATGTTGCCGTCAACGTCGGCGAATCGCGCACGGGGCATAAAGGCGACATCAACGAACGGTACGTGTTGCTTTCCGTCAATCTGTCGCTGATCGAACAATGGTTTGCCAAACGGCAATGGGAATAAAAATGAAGAAGTAAAAATGAAGAGTGAAGAATTTCCGTTTTTCACTCTTTTTTTATTCTTCACTCCTCATTCTTCATTCTTCACTTTCAACGAAAACTTTTTCCCGATATTTGCGTATAATAATGTGAATATGTCACATCGCATCGGCGGAAATTGCATGAAGATAAAATATTTGATATATAGCCTGATCGCTTTGTTTTTGGTGTGTTTGCCGATGCAGCAAGAAGCATTCGGAAGGCCGAAACCGAAAAGCAAAAACTCGTGTACCATATCGAGAAGTAAATTCACGCAATCGGACTTGATCGAGTATCGCTACGGACTGAAGATAGGCGAAAATATCGCCACCATCAAAAGTCAAAAAGGCGCCAGCCAGGACGTGCTGACAGGACTGACCGGAGGAGCGGTGTTGCAGATCGTTTGGCCGAAAGGTTTTGCCATTCAGCCGGAAATGCTGTATTCCCGCAAAGGATGCATTTTTTCGGGCAGCGGCGTGCGATACGACATCGATTATTTGGAGGTTCCCGTCGGTTTCATGTATCGGCTGCATTTTGCCGAAGTGAAACCGTTCGCTTTTGTGGCGCCCTACGGAGCTTATGCGTTCCGGTTTGTCGAAAACGGCGATAATGTTGCCGACGACACCTATTCGTCGCAAATCGGGAAATGGGACTACGGGATCGGAGCAGGCGCCGGGTTTGATGTCTGGAAAATACAACTGTCGTTTAAATACAGTTGGGGATTCGCCAAAGTAATCGAAGAAGATTTTGTGGTACGCAATAAAGTGTTTACCGTTGCGGCAGCTTTTCTTTTTTGACCCGCGATAAACGGATTTCAACTCCCGAGAGAGATGTCGTTTATTTGGCGCCTTTTCTTAGTCTGAAAGACAGAATCGGGTGGCAGGGAAAAATTTAATTGAACATCGGTTATATCTCGCGCGATCAAGTTTTGTGTTATTCAACTTTGCGTCTTTGCGTGAGAAAAAACACGCAAAGACACTGAGGCGCGAAGCACAAAATTACTCCTCGTGAAGTATAACCGACAATATTTGATGAGAACCTGCCGGCTCTGCCCGGGAGAGTGGGGTGCAGCGCAGTCGGCTTGCGATACGAAGTTTACTGCCGCTCCTCTCTTACGGAAAGTGCCGGGAGAGAAACCAATACATACACCATGGCGCAGAATAAGAAAAAAAAGAACGGCGCCGTTCAACAAAAAGTAGCGCAGGCGCAACTCCGCAAGGAGCATATTCGCCGGTTGAGGAACATCTTTGTGTTGCTGGACGATCTTCGATTGTATTCGCTGCTTTCCGAACGGGCTATCGATAAGCTGTACAACTTCCGTGCTGCGCCGCTTAAAGTGGTTGCTAGCCCGGGACACGACGTACCCAAATACATCATCGAATTTATGGAGTTCCAAACCAAAGCATTCCTGACCGATAAACAGATGCCGTTGTTCGAAGGCGGGCCGTCTTTCGCTTTCTCCGATTATTTTTACATAGGGATAACGTTGGATCTGTTTTTGATGCGTGATGCGCCTATGCTGAAAGAATGCTCCCCGAATTTCGATCTCGCCGAGGCAGGCCCCGACACACAAAAATACATAGCCGCCATGGATGAGCGCGACAAAGCTTATTGTAAAGGTTTATCCTCCATGCTCGACTTTTTTGCCGTAGTTTACGGCGATTTGTCGGGGACGCTTTATGTGCCTTCCGTAAAAACCGATATACACAAATCGAGCGGTGACTTCAGACGGCACACCCTGGTCGAAATCGGCACATACACACCACCCCGCAGACAAATAACCGTCGACGGGATCACGCGCCCGGCCATCCGCCTCTGTTGGAAAGGCGCCAACTACCTTTGGGAAGCAAAAGTGACGGCCGAACAATTAGGCGTGCAGGAACAATACGGAGCCGATTTTTCTTTCGATGTATACATCCAACAACATGCACTCAACCGTTTGTCCGAACGAATAGACAGTATGTCGACGGGGATTATGCATTTCGACATGATTGCTTCGTTCATCGTTCCCAAAGCATTCTGCGATCATCGAGGCAACATTCTGATCGTATTCAATGTATTGGGATTGAAAGCCGGCTATTTTCGGGCTACGATTGTCGACGGGGTGCTGCTTATCCGCACCTTCCTCTTTTTGACCAACAACGGCACTCCCGAAGGGCGTAAGCTGGAAAAACTCACCGGCTTGCAGATGCTTGACAAGAAATACCTCGACATCGACAAACTGAGCGCGGTGGTACATTCGGATATATTGGAAAACGAAGAAGTGTCGGAACTGTTTCGGCAGGCGGGTTGCGGGTCGCTGCTCACACTCTGTCCGAAATTGAAAAACAGCGATTTTTGGGAACATCCCGAGAAAAATTTCGAGCTGGCAGACCGAATGTTGGAATATATGAAGAAAGGCCGCGACGAGATCGCGGAACCGGAAGATATCTGTTAGCCCCGCTACGTCAAGCAATCAGTTTGCAGAATACCGGATGTCGCGTGTACATCACTTGTTCCGAGATGTTTAAAATCTGTAACTCAATCCGAACAGTAATGCTTGGGATATGAGTCTTTTGGGAATTATGAGCGATTCAAAATCGACGTCGTATTCCAAGAAACACCCTATTTTTTTATTGACTTTTATATCTACGCCTCCCATGAATGAAGTCGAACATCCGCCCCACTTACTATAAACACTTAAACCGTAAGCTACTTTGGGCCTTATAAAACCTTGGGGATAAATATATTCGAGCATGATAGGAGTTTTGCAAACTTGATATTTCAATATTATCAACTCGTCAAACTCGTCAGCCACTTCCATTTGCGAAAACAGAAAACCGATTCTGAAATATAACTTCTCGTTTGCTCGCGGTATCCACAAATTCAGTATTACTCCACCCTGCATAAAATTATTAAATCCGTGAAAGCCAATAACTCCAATTCCGGCATCCAATGTAAGCCCGAACAGAGGCGGCTTTTTCTCGTATACGATACAAGGCTCGCCGGTCACACACACCTCGTTATGATAATTCTCTGCCAACTTGATTAATCCGTCATGCCACGGGTTTTTCATCCCAACTATTTGCGGACTCACGCTCGGAGCATCCTGCATGTAATACAGCAACAGTCGGGAATGCGCTTTCGACCTATAAAACACTTTTTTACCGTCTACCTCTCTGATACCTTCTTCATAAGGCAACTCCGACAATCGCTCGCCCTCCTTGTCGATATAATAATGATCGCCGACCTCGTCGCGCAAATAGTAAATATTCACTTGGCCTTTTATCAGAAACTCAAGAAATACCTGCCTGTCGGCCACTTCTCTCGAAACGAAATATTTGCCGTCGATAAATCGATAAGCGACAAGATCCGACGGGGAATAATTGACAATATGTTTGTTCGTCCTGAACTTGCACAGTTGCCCCATCAATTTATCGCCTCTGTAATCGATTTCGCCGAATACGGTGTCGCCGGAATTGGTAATGACGTATCCCGGTTTGAAATCGGTTTGTGCGTACAACGCCATGCATGCGACCGCCAGCAGAACGATCGCCGTCGATTTTTTGAAATTCATATCACAATGTGTGTTGTGTGTGTGCGCTCAGGAAATTAAAATCGTTGTTATTTCGTTCGGATTATTTCTTCCGCAGTTTTTACCTGTACAAATTTAAATTATTTTCATGATATTTTTACGAAGTATGCAAAAAATATTGCACGATTGCGAAATATGATTTTTTCCGGTTATCATTGCGGTAAAATTAACCTGCCGGAAATAAGTATGGAATATAGTTTTTGCGGGCGCAGCGGCCTCCGATTGCCCAAAATATCGTTAGGGTTGTGGCATAATTTCGGCGATGTCGACGATTTTTCGGTTGCAACCGATATGATTTGCCGCGCTTTCGACCAAGGCGTCACGCATTTCGATTTGGCGAACAATTACGGCCCTCCTCCCGGCAGCGCCGAGCGTAATTTCGGAAAAGTGCTGTCGTCCGAGTTGAAAGGGCATCGCGACGAGTTGATCATTTCGTCGAAAGCCGGACACTTGATGTGGCCCGGGCCATACGGCGACGGCGGTTCGCGAAAAAATCTCATGGCAAGCATCGACCAAAGCCTTCGCCGAACGGGGTTGGAATATTTCGACATTTTTTACAGCCACCGCTACGACGCACAAACGCCTGCGGAGGAAACGATTCAAGCGTTGATCGACATCGTGCGGCAAGGAAAAGCGCTGTATGCGGGCATATCGAAATATCCCGTCGCGCAAGCGCAAGCAGCATACGGGATGATGCGCGCGCAACACGCGCCCTGCTTGATATATCAGGACAGATACAATATGCTGCATCGCACGCCCGAAGCCGAGCATTTTGCGCTGAACGAGCGAAACGGCGTCGGATTTATCGCTTTTTCGCCGTTGGCGCAAGGGCTGCTTACCGACAGGTATTTGCACGGTGTCCCCGAAAATTCGCGCGCGGCAAAAAATATCGGGTTCCTGAAAAGAAACGACATTACGGACGAAACGGTTGCACGCATCGCCCGCCTCAACGATTTGGCGGTAAATCGCGGGCAAACGTTGGCCGAAATGTCGTTGGCGTGGCTGCTGCATCATCCGCAAGTTACATCGGTGATTATCGGCGCAAGTTCCGTCGCTCAATTGCAGGATAACATACGCGCGCTCGACAATTGCGCTTTCACACCCGAAGAACTCGATTGCATCGACCGTATCACGGGTTCCGGCTCTTGATTCTTTGCATTTCGGATTATTTCATACATTTGCATTCGTCAAAATCTGAACATCCGAAACCATGAAAGTAAATATCAATACAGGAACCGTAGTACGTGTATGCGCCATATTGCTGCTGCTCGTCCTCGCATGGAATTTTTCCGATCTGGTACTTTATATTTTCCTCGCATTTATTTTTTCGTTGATAGGCAAACCGATCGCCAAGAAAATCAGCAACATCAAAATATTCAAACGCAGCATTCCTTACGGAGTGAGCACTTTATTGACCATGGCGGTCTTTGTACTGTTCTTCGCCTTGATCCTGTTTTTCTTTATCCCCATGCTTACGCGCGAAGCAAGCGTTATCGCGAGTATCAACTACGACGAATTATCCAAAAATCTGGACTATTTGCTCGACAATACGGAGCGATTCCTGCACGACAACAACCTGATCGACGAGCAGGAAACGCTGGTGGGAATCGTCACTTCCGAAATCAAGAATTTTGCAAACCTGACCGCTTTTTCCAATGTTTTGAGAGGCGTGGCCAGCGCCACCGGGTCGTTCTTTTTCGGTTTGTTCGCCGTTTTTTTCCTCACGTTTTTCTTCATCAAAGACGACATCCGCCTCGACAGTCTTGCAAAATTACTGTTCGACGAACGGCATGTCAGCCGCCTGACCGGCGTTTCCGAGAAAATCAACAATCTGCTCTCCCGCTATTTTATCGGGTTGCTGATCGAAATCGCATCCATGATCATTCTGCTGTACATCGGCATGGCGATATTCGGCATCAAAGGCGCTTTATTGCTGGCCTTTTTCGGCGGCATGCTCAATGCGATACCATATCTCGGTCCGCTCATCGGAGCGATATGCGCCTGCTTGTTCGGCGCCGTCGACTGTCTCAGCGCTAACGATTATCAAGCCATTCTTCCCACCGTATTGAAAATAGCCGGAACATTCATCGGCGCAAACCTGATCGACAACATCGTGTTGCAACCCTACATTTATTCACAAAGCGTCAAAGCGCACCCCGTCGAGATATTTTTGGTGATCATCATGGGCGGTTCGTTGGCCGGAATAGCAGGCATGCTGTTTGCCATACCCGTATACACCATGATCCGCACGATGGTGATCGAAATATTCGCTTACGCCACCTCGAAAGAGAACAAAAAAGAACTCCGTCCGGAAGAATAACCGGGCATTAAGATACGATATGATTTTTGTTGACATGTATGTAACATTATTTTAATACTTTTGCATTTTTTTATTCGATCAAATACGGGAAATGAAGAAAAGTACTTGTTTAAAGCAAATGTTGCAATCCGACCGGTTGGAGTTTTTAATGGAAGCGCACAACGGGCTGTCGGCAAAAATTGTTGAAGAAGCGGGGTTTAAAGGAATCTGGGGCAGCGGATTATCCATCTCGGCTGCTTTGGGCGTGCGCGACAATAACGAAGCCTCGTGGACGCAGGTTATCGATGTCCTCGAATTCATGAGCGATGCCACTTCGATCCCCATTCTGCTGGACGGCGACACGGGATACGGCAACTTCAACAACATGCGGCGTTTGGTGAAAAAACTGGAACAACGCGACATTGCCGGAGTGTGTATCGAAGACAAACTTTTCCCGAAAACGAATTCGTTCATCGCCGGCGAAACGCAGCCTTTGGCAGATATCGACGAGTTTTGCGGCAAAATAAAAGCAGCCCGCGACACGCAATCCGATCCCGACTTCGTGATCGTTGCCCGCGTGGAAGCATTCATTGCGGGTTGGGGCGTGGACGAAGCCATCCGTCGGGCGGAAGCCTATCGCTTGGCCGGAGCCGACGCCATTCTGGTACACAGCAAGAAATCGAATCCGTCGGATATCGAAGCCTTTATGAAAGAATGGGGCAACCGGCATCCGATCGTCATTGTGCCCACCAAGTACTATTCCACGCCCACCGACTATTTCCGCAAGATGGGCATCAGCACCGTAATATGGGCCAACCACAACGTACGGGCCGCCGTGCAAGTGATGCAGCAGACATCGAAGAGGATTTTCGAAGAAGAATCGTTGACGGGCGTCGAAGAAAAAATCGTCGGCGTGTCCGAAATTTTCCGTTTGCAAGGCGCCGAAGAACTTCAAAAAGCCGAGAAAAAATACCTGCCCACCGCCGGAAAACATGTCAACGGCATTATTCTGGCCGCAAGCCAAGGCCGGTTGGGCAAGCTGACGCAATCGAAGCCCAAAACCCTGCTCAAAGTGCACAACAAGACGTTGCTCGAAACCTTGACGGAAAAGTTGAACAAAGTCGGCATAAAAGATATTACGACGGTCAGAGGATTCGAAAAAGACAAAATCAATTATCCGAACATATCGACCATCGACAACGATCTGCACGCGGAAACCAAAGAGTTGTATTCGCTGTTTTTGGCCAAGGATAAAATCTCGAACAATACCGTTATTTCCTACGGCGATATTATTTTCCGAAGCTACATTTTGAACGATCTGTTGAACGACAGCAACGACATCACCATGATCGTTTCGACCGACGTCAATGTCGATCCCAATAAGGAAAAAGATTTTATCCGTGCATCGAAACCTTACAATAAAGAGCTTTACAGCGAAGGCGTATTCTTCAAAGAAGCGTCCACCGCAATGGATCGCACGCTGATCAACGGCGAGTTCATCGGACTTTGGAAAGTGTCGGGTAACGGTTCGCGGATTGTAAAAGAAGCATTGGACAGACTTTCCCTGCAACCCGACTTCAAGCAGATGACTACCAACGATTTATTTAACGAAATCGCAAAATCGCATCCCGTTGCCGTCAAATATATTCAAGGCTCGTGGATCGATGTCGATACGTTGGTAGACCTGCACCAAGCCGACGAAGTGTAAACGGAGCGAGTGCCCGGCATTTCGATACGCTCGTATTTTTCGGTTCGATTTTTGATTATTTTTGCAAAAAACTTTTATCATGACAAAAGTAGCAGGCATTCAATTCGAAAAAGACACCGTCGGACGGAACACGCATGTGCGCATCGATCTGAAGAAGCACGGGAA
>JAVBRP010000108.1:0-16684 GCA_031547815.1 Bacteroidales bacterium
ATATTATATGTGTTGCAAATACAAAATTGGATAGGTATTTCGTTCTCGGTAATATCGGGCTTGGTAGCCGGTATCATCATCGGGCAATCTACGGAATACTACACTTCGCACTCCTATAAACCGACGAAAAGAGTATCGGAAGCAGGACAAACAGGCCCGGCAACCGTTATCATTTCCGGTCTCGGCTTGGGAATGATGTCTACGGCCATTCCCGTAATCACCATTTCCATAGCCATTATCATGGCTTTCTTATGCGCCATCAATTTTGATGTAGCACACATGATGTCGGCGCAAAATCTGAGCCTCGGCTTGTACGGTATCGGTATTGCAGCCGTGGGGATGCTTTCCACGCTGGGTATCACGTTGGCAACCGATGCATACGGCCCCATCGCCGACAATGCGGGCGGTAATGCCGAAATGAGCCACTTGGAACCCGAAGTTCGCAAACGCACCGACGCTTTGGATGCCTTGGGAAATACCACCGCCGCAACGGGAAAGGGCTTCGCCATCGGTTCGGCAGCTTTGACGGCATTGGCGCTGTTGGCTTCGTACATCGAAGAAATCAAAATCGGATTGCAACATATCGGTCAGAACGCTATTTCCATCATCATGCCCAACGGCCAAACGATGGAAGTTGAAACGGCAAAAGCCTCTATCATCGACTTGATGAATTATTATCAAATCAACCTGATGAACCCCAGCGTGCTGGTGGGCGTTTTCATCGGTTCGATGATGGCTTTCCTGTTCTGCGGATTAACGATGAATGCCGTGGGACGTGCCGCGCAAAGCATGGTGGAAGAAGTGCGTCGCCAATTCCGCGAAATCAAAGGTATCCTTACCGGCGAAGCGACTCCCGATTATGCCCGCTGTGTTGAAATATCGACCAGAGGCGCTCAAAGAGAAATGTTGCTGCCCTCTATCCTGGCCATATTGGTGCCCATCATCACCGGCCTTATTTTCGGCGTGGCAGGCGTCATGGGCTTGTTGGTCGGCGGCTTGGGCGCAGGCTTCGTATTGGCCGTGTTCATGGCGAATGCGGGCGGCGCTTGGGATAACGCCAAGAAATATGTGGAAGAAGGACACTTCGGCGGCAAAGGTTCGGATGTACACAAAGCAACCGTAGTAGGCGACACCGTAGGCGATCCTTTCAAAGATACGTCGGGGCCGAGTTTGAACATCCTGATCAAGTTGATGAGCATGGTGTCTATCGTAACGGCAGGTTTAACCGTTGTTTGGACTTTGTTGGAATAGATAAATGAAGAACGAAGCGTGAAGAATGAATAGTGAAGAATAGCGTACATGCATGTAATTTCTTCGTTCTTCATTCTTCACTCTTCGTTTTTAATTCTTCATTTTAATGATGGCTTATTTTGTTAAATGGATCGGCGGAGGCGTAGGCTGGGCATTGGGAGGAACCATCGGAATGGGACCCGCAGGCGGAGTATTGGGATTTATTGCCGGATCTGTTTTTGACAGTTTTGAGATTAACCCGTTCCGAAAGTCCGACGGTAAAAGAACCATCGGCGAATTTGCCGTGAGCCTTCTGGTACTGATCGCGGCGATCATGAAAGCCGACGGCAAAATAATGAAATCGGAACTGGACTATGTGAAACATTTTCTGAAACAAAACTTCGGCGAAAAAGAATCGCAGGAAGCGCTCGGTATGCTGAAAGAATTACTGAAAAAAGATAATTCGGTTGAAGGTGTTTGCGGACAAATACATCGGAATTTGGATTATTCGTCGCGCTTGCAATTGACGCACTTCTTATTCAATTTGGCGAATATCGACAATCCCGTTTCGTATGCCGAACAGCGATTGCTCGATATCATAGCCGAAAATCTGGGCGTGAACATTACCGACAAGCGCTCGGCCGGTTCCGTGTTCCTGAATAGTTCGACGGATGCGGCTTATGCCTTTCTGGAGATAAACCGTGACGCTTCCGTTGCCGACATCAAAAAGGCTTATCGCGCCATGGCTGTCAAATACCATCCCGACAAGGTGGCTTACCTCGGCAGCGAAATGAGAAAAACGGCCAACGAAAAGTTCCAAAAGCTGAACCAAGCCTACGATCAGATCAAAAAGGAACGTAATTTCGTATAAAACCCCGATTTCCGATGAACGGTAAAATAACACTCCGCGCCGTAGAACCCGAAGACCTCGCACTTTTATACCTGTGGGAAAACGACCGAAAGGTATGGCATGTGAGCAACACGCTGGTGCCTTTTTCGCGATACCAACTGAAATTGTACATCGAATCGGACCCCGGCAACATCCACGCGCACGGCCAAATGCGCATGATGATCGATTATCGCGAAACGGCCAAATCGCCCGCGCGTACGGTCGGGTCCATCGATCTGTTCGACTTCGACCCGATACATCGGCGGGCGGGTCTCGGCATTCTGATTGCCTCGGAAGAAGATCGCCGACAAGGGTACGCTTTCGACGCCATACAATCGATGATCGACTATTGCCGTTCGGTGCTGTTTCTGCACCAATTGTATTGCAACATTTCGGCAGGCAACGCGGCGAGCGTCAAACTCTTCGGAAAAGCCGGATTCGAAATCACGGGAACAAAAAAGGATTGGATAAAAACAGAAACCGGTTGGGAGGATGAATTTATTCTCCAACTGATGCTTGAAAAAGTTTAAAGTTTCAGGGGATTGAGTTTAAAGTTTAAGGTTTAAAGTTTCAGGTTGGGCAAAGCCACATAACCTGAAACTTTAAACCCGGCGTTCGGATGAGGTTGTACCTCAGTCGAATTTATGAAAGCAGGCTGAGCCTGCTCGGATAGAAGGGACGAGGTTGTACCTCGTCCCAACCTTAAACTTTAAACCTGAAACTTGAAACTCTTACGTGGCTTTGCCCAACTTTAAACCTGAAACTTCAAACCTGAAACTTTCACATGGCTTTGCCAACCTTAAACCTGAAACTTCAAACCTGAAACTTAATTGCTCATCGATTTCACCGTTTCGGCCAGACGAACAAACTCGCGGCGATAGCCTTTCGTATCGTTCCCCAATCCCGTTTCGGCAAGCGCAATCACTTTGGCATAATCCGCCGATCCTTTGAAATCGGAGTCGCGCAGCAATTGTCCGAACATCGCTACCGCTGCGGAAAAGCGAAAATCGTCCGAAACATTATTCTTTCCGTTATCGATCACGGCAATTTCCATTTTGCTGCTTTTGTCCTCGTTCGGTAACTTATAACGCAGCTTCACCGTCAACAAATCGGGAGAATTGTTGTCCGCCTTGACGGCAGGCCGGGCTTTCGTTTGGTATTTCAACTCGTCTACGCTGCCGGGTATGTTGCCTTTGACACCGGCGGGAACCACTTCGTAGAGCGCCGTCACGGTGTGGCCGGCGCCCATTTCGCCCGCATCTTTCGTGTCGTCGTTAAAATCTTCCTTATTCAGCAGACGGCTTTCGTAACCGATCAGCCTGTACGATTGCACCTTGGCGGAATTGAATTCGATCTGCAACTTCACGTCTTTGGCCACGGTATACATCGTAGCGCCGAATTCCTGAACCAATACTTTGTTGGCTTCCTGCATGTTGTCGATATACGCATGGTTGCCGTTACCTTTTTCGGCCAACGTCTGCATCTTGCTGTCCTTGTAATTGCCCATGCCGTAGCCCAGCACCGTCAGGAAAACGCCGCTTTTACGTTCCGTCTCGATCAGGCTTTCCAAGTCTTTGTTGCTCGACACGCCGACATTGAAATCGCCGTCGGTGCAAAGAATGATACGGTTGTTGCCGTCTTTGACGAAATTTTTCCGTGCGATCTTGTAGGCCAATTGAATGCCCGCGCCGCCTGCCGTGGAACCGCCCGCCGTCAGGTTGTCCAATGCTTCGCGTATCTTTTGTTTGTCGGTTCCCGAAGTGGCGGGAAGCACTTCGCCTGCCGCACCCGCATACACCACGATAGCCACTTTATCTTTTTCGCGAAGGTTGTTTACCAGCATCTTGAGCGACGATTTCACCAAATCCAATCGCGTAGGTCCGTACATCGAACCCGAAACGTCGATGAGAAACACAAAGTTGGATGCGGGCAGTTTGTCGTCGGCCATTTCTTTGGCTTTGATGCCGATGCGCACCAGGCGATGCGACGTATTCCACGGGCATTCGCCCACTTCGGTGGTGATGCGTACGGGGTCTTTGCCTTCGGGACGAGCATCGCCGTAGCTGAAATAGTTCACCAATTCTTCCGTGCGGACGGCATCTTTCGGAGGCATTTCGCCGTTGTTGACGAACCGACGCATGTTGCTGTACGAAGCCGCATCCACATCGATGGAAAAGGTAGATAATGGATCGTCTGACGCCGATTTGAAGCGATTTTCGATTACCGTTCCGTATTCTTCGGTATTTTGAGGTCTCTGCGCGGGTGCATAAGCGGCGTATACTTTGTTATAACGAGCCGAAGGGCTTGCCGCCATATCATATTGCACGGAAGCAATCGACCCTGTCACGCTTTCCTTTTTTTGGACGCCGTATCCGACCACCACACACTCTTCCAATGCTACCGTCGAAGGCTCCATTGTCACATCGTGTACCGGTTTGCTCACTTTCACTTCCACAGTTTTGCAGCCGATAAACGAGAATAGCAATGTGGCGCCTTTTCGGGTCGCAATGCTGTATTTTCCGTCGACGTCGCTGACGACGCCTTGCGTGGTGCCTTTTATTACGACATTTACGCCCGGCATCGCTTCGCCGGTTCCGGCTTCGGTTACTTTCCCGGTAACGGTCATCATTTGCGCCGTCGCCGCACTTGTCAATAGGAGGCAAATCAATATCGCTCCGCTTACTGTTGCAAAAATACTTTTCATCGTTTTTAGAATTTGAATGAATAATAAGGTTCAGAAATCAATCTTTTCCCTATAGATGATGTTTCGAATCGAATTCCATAAACGAAGCGGAAAAATTTTCAAAAAGATTGCAAAGCATTATTGATACGGTTTTGCTTGCGAATATATTGATCGATTTTTATAATTGTCGCAAAAACAGTATTTTTGTGTGATGAATCTTTCAATTTGGAACATTTGAATCCCTATACGTTATGATTATTGCCAATCCCATATTCGACGTGGTTTTCAAGCGCTTGATGGAAAATAATCGAGTAGCGCGTTTTTTTGTGGAAACCCTCATCGAAGAGTCGGTAACGGAACTTACACCGATTCCGCAAGAGTATACTTATTATAAAGGGAAGATTGTAAGAAAAAGAAAAAAGAAATTACCCGACAATCCTGAAGATTATGAAGTACTTTCGGTGATTCGGTTCGATTTTGTCGCCACCATTCTGACGGCGGCAGGCGAACATAAAAAGGTGTTGATAGAAATACAGAAATCGCAGAATGCAACCGACCTGATGCGCTTCCGCACATATCTGGGCGAGCAATATAAGCGCACGGACGAAGTGGAGAAAGACGGCAAAAAGACCCGCGACATCCTGCCCATTATCTCCATTTATCTGTTGGGTTTCAAGCTGACGGAAACAAATGCAATCGCCATCAAGGTCAGTCGTACATACAATGATCTGATAACCCGTAAGGAACTTCATGTAAAAAGTCCGCTCATCGAATGTCTTACCCACGACAGTTACGTGGTACAGATACCGCGCATTTCGGGTAAAACCCGCACTCATTTGGAACAGATGTTGACCGTATTCGAGCAGAAATATTTTATCGACGAAAAAGGTATTCTCAAAGAATACAACCATGATGTGGACGACAGAGGAGAAATGGGCGAGATGATCGGAATTCTCCGACATACGGCTGCCGACCCCAAAGAAAAGAGAGATATGGAAGAAGAATGGTGGGCATATATGCGGGATATGGAAATGGAGGAAAAACTCAAAGAAGCGGAAATCAGATCAAAAGAAGCGGAAGCCAAATTGATGGAAGCGGAGGCTAAGTCAAAAGAACTGGAAGCCAAGTCAAAGGAAGCGGAGGCTAAGTCAAAAGAACTGGAAGCCAAGTCAAAAGAAGCGGAGGCCAAATCGAAAAAATTGGAGTCTAAATCGAAAAAGACGGAAGCCAAATCGAAAAAATTGGAGGAAATCGCTCAAAAACAAGCCGGCGAACTGAAAGAAAAAGATAAAAAACTCGATGAGTTTGCATCTGAAAACAAGAAAATGCAAGCAATGATGGAGGCTATGATGAAAGAAATAGAACTTCTGAAAAAGAAAATTTAATAACCGGAAAATCGCTTTCGGGGTTCACGGATAGTTCGTCGTTAATCGACAATCGGTCTTATATCCAAAAAAACTATCAGGTTTTGAAAACCCGACAGATACCGATGATTTACAACTCGAACCGATTGCCCGGTGCGGGTATTTCCACATTATCGAAACCGGCTTCGACAAGTCTTTGGCGGTACGATTCCTGCGTAGAAATTTCGCCGTGCACCAAAAATATTTTTTTGACCGCTTCCGGGTTTTGGCTACTCAGATAATGCAACATTTCCTTGTAGTCGGCATGGGCCGAATACGAATCGATGCGCCGAATGTCGGCATTAACGTCGTATCTCACTCCGTAAATCGAAATTTGACGATCGCCGCGCAGAATCTTGGCGCCCAATGTCGACGGGGCGCAATAGCCCACCGCCAAAAGCGTATTTCTGCTGTTCGAAATGTTGTGCATGATGTGATGCTTTACGCGTCCCGCTTCCATCATGCCCGATGCCGAAATAATCACGCAAGGCTTGCGAAAATCGTTGATGCGCTTCGATTCTTCTTTCGACTGCGTATAATGCAATTTGTTGAAACCGAACGGATCGGGATCGGTCATCATATATTTTTTGATGTCGTCGTTGAAACATTCGGGGTGCAGGCGGAAAATGTTCGTGGCCGATACCGACAACGGACTGTCCACAAAAACATCTATGTCGGGCAGTCGGCCGCTGCTCTCCAGCCGATCGAGCGAATAGACGATCTCCTGACAGCGCCCGATGGCAAATGCAGGTATGATGAGCCTGCCCTTTTTCTTGATGCAGGTATCGACAACGATTTCCGACAGTTTTTGTTCCGCATCGTCCATAGCCGAGTGCAAACGATCGCCGTACGTCGATTCGCACAGAATATAGTCGGCTTGAGGGCAAGGGCGGGGTTGTCGCAGAATCAGCTTGTCGTATCGGCCGATATCGCCCGTAAAGAGAATCGTCGTTTCCTTGCCGTTTTCGTTTACCGTGAGATGTACCGCCGCACTGCCCAATAAATGCCCCGTGTCGTAGAAACTTACTTTGACGTTCGGGCACAATTGGTAAGAAAATTCGTACGGTATGGTGATGAACCGATTCATGCATGCGGCCGCATCTTCGGCGGAGTATAACGATTCGACAGGCGGTAATCCTTGACGGGCGCGCTTTCGGTTGAAATCGCGCGTATCGCTTTCCTGTATGTGCGCCGAATCGGCGAGCATCAGCGAACAAAGGTCGCGCGTGGCCGAGGTGCTGACAATGCAACCTCTGAAACCGTGTTTGTATACGTACGGAATCAATCCCGAATGATCGATATGCGCGTGCGACAAAACCAAATAATCGATTTTGGCAGGGTTGAAACCCAATTGGCGGTTCATCTTGTCGGTTTCCAAACCTTTACCTTGAAACATGCCGCAATCCAGCAATATTTTCGTTCCGTTGTTCAACGTCAACAGATGCTTACTGCCGGTTACTTCACGGGCTGCTCCTAAAAATTGTATATTCATTTTATGTTTTTTACCTCTTACTTCTTACCTTTTACCTCTTTCGTCCTTTCATTCACATACTTCACCACCAACGGGAATGCCGGCGCCAACATGCCGTGCCCGTAACCGTCGAATTCGTACAGCACGGTGTTCGGATGTTTAACAATTTTCATCATCCGCAACATATACGCATTTTCCTCGTAACGTCCGATCATTTCCAATTCCCTGTCGCCCGTCATCAATATCATCGGCGGAGCGTCGGGGCGTACGTGATACAGCGGAGCGTATTCGTCGACAACGGGTTGTGTGTCGGGAATACCTCTTTCCTTACGGATGGTTAAATGCGTGATGGCATTGCCGCTGAGCGGGATGAGCGCCGCGATCCTGTCGGCATCGATGTTGTGCGCTTTCAGCCAACGCTTGTCCAAGCCGATCATGGAAGTGAGATAAGCGCCCGCCGAATGCCCCGCCACGAAAATCAGATCGGGATCGCCGCCGTACTTTTCGATATTGGCGAATACCCACGCAACGGCCGCCGCCGCATCTTCGATATATTTGGGGCAGGTTACTTTCGGATGCAACCGATAATTGACGGCAACCACGCCGAAGCCTTTTTCCTTCAATTCCGGGGGAACGCTTTTGCCGCCGCCCGTCAATCCGCCGCCGTGAAACCATACGACCGTCGCAAATCCTTTCGCTTGCGCGGGATAATACACATCCGACACGCAACGTTCGGCAATGTACGGGTCTTGTTTGCGCGTCGCTTCATTGTAGTAAGGAACGTCTTTTTCGATCGAATATTCGACTTTTTGCCCGCAAGCAACCAAGTTCCATGACAATGCAATTACAAAAACGGATAAAATTTTAATCATATATCGATAATAATAATTGTGAGATGCCTTTTTACAATTCGGATTCGTTACCCGAACATCTTTTTTACTTTTTCCAAGCCCGCGCACAACAAATCGACTTCCTCGCGCGTGTTGTAGAACACCATCGATGCGCGTACGGTTCCTTCGATGCCGAAACGTTGCATCAGCGGCTGTGTGCAATGGGTTCCCGTGCGGACGGCCACTCCGGTCTTGTCGAGAACCATCCCGGTGTCGTACGGATGAATGCCGTCCAACAAAAACGAAAAAGTGGCGATTTTGTTTTCCGACGTTCCGAACATACGCAATCCTTTGATATTATTCAATCGCTCGCGGGCGTACAGCATTAACTCATGTTCGTAAGCCGCTATTTCGTCGAGACCTATCGATTCGACGTATTTGATGGCGCTTTCAAGCCCAACGGCATCGATATAATTGGCCGTTCCCGCTTCAAACTTGAACGGTAATTCGTTATATGTGGTTTTCTCGAAACGCACGCAATCGACCATATCGCCGCCGCCTTGGTATGGAGGCATTTCATCCAGCAATTCCTTGCGACCGTACAAAACACCGATTCCCGTGGGGCCATATAGTTTATGTCCCGAAAAGGCAAAGAAATCGCAACCCAAATCTTGAACATCGATCTTGATATGTTGCACCGATTGGGCGCCGTCAATCAACACATGCGCGCCGGCTTCGTGCGCCAAGCGGATGATCTCCTTTACGGGATTGACGGTACCGAGCGTGTTTGAAGCGTGCGCCACCGCCACCAATTTTGTTCGTTCCGTCAGCAATTTGCGATATTCATCCATGATCAATTCGCCGCTATCGGTTATCGGAATGACTTTCAAGAGAGCGCCTTTCCGATCGCACATCATTTGCCACGGAACAATGTTCGAATGGTGTTCCATCACGGAAAGAATCACCTCATCGCCCGGTTTGATATATCGCTCGCCATACGAAAACGCCACCAAATTGATGCTCGACGTTACACCCGAAGTAAAAATAATTTCCTGCGACAGTTCGGCATTCAGAAATTCGCGAACCGTGCGCCGTGCGTTTTCGTAGGCTTCGGTGGCTTGCTCGCTCAAATAATGCACGCCTCTGTGAATATTGGCATTGCAGTCGGAATACATGCGCACCAGCGTATCGATCACCGCTTGAGGCTTTTGCGTAGTAGCTCCGTTGTCCATGTATACAATGGGCTTACCGTAAACAGTTTGTTTCAGTATCGGAAAGTCGGCGCGTATTTTTTGAATATCCATCAAAATCGAATTTATTGTAATGACAAAGATACGATTTTAAGGAAATCGGCAATTTCCGTATCCTACTTTTCTTTGATGACCTTCATCTCACATGCCCCGCAATCGAATTCGAGGCGGTAAACGGAGTGTTGATCTTCCAAAAACAGCGGTTCTTTCCAACTTTGTTCGGGGCGTTGCTTTTTCGGGCATTGGTTGTATTGATATTTGATGCAATGCTTGGTCGTCATCAGCGCCTTTCCCCGATAATCCTTTTGCAGTTCCATCGCATCGTCGACGCATTCGACCCCGTGACGGCGATAAAACTCTTTTGCGTAGCGGTTGGCGGCGTTTCCGTGATAATCGAGCGCCTTTGCGGGAAATTCCGCATCCGTCGGAGTTCTTTCGACATCTTTCGCTCGGTAACGATCTATTCGCAAATCTTCCAATCGTTGAATCGCTTGCCGGCGCATTTCGTTCAGTTCGGCTGCGGGTATGAAATACGTGAACGAATCGGGAATAACGACGCCGTCGGCCGTAAATGCCGTGTTTCCCAATTTGCGAAGCTGCGTGTCTATCTGTTTTCGGGAAGTTCCGGTATCCCTTGCCGGCAGTTTATGCGTGTCGACCGAATATTCCGTTCGGTTGCCGTCTTCATCGGCGACGCAAAGCGTGTATCCCGACGCATGTTCGCGCAACTCGAACGAAACGGCGATACGCCTGTCGGCCGAATCGCCCGATAATTGTTTTTCGAACAGAATATCGTTGTTGCGGTATATTTCCATTCCGACTTCGAGTTGCAGGGGTTTGGCCGGAAATATCCTTTTGCCTTCCGCTTTGTTCACCGACACGCCTTCCAAACCGCGTTGCGGATGCAAGCGGCATAAGCCGTCGCCGGGGCTGACCGTTGCATCGGTGTCCGTTTCGAACCAACGGGGATTGACCCGCGTAACCTTTCCCAAACGCTCGCCGACGGCTTTTTGTGTTTGCGGCGAAGCGACTTTCTCCGTGCGGCCTTCGATGAAATAGGCGGTGTAGCCGCGATTGAATGTTTTATACGGATTCGGGGTAAACCGTAGATTGACGTTTCCCGACGATGCTTTTCCGTAGCGCTCGTCATCTTCAATGATTTCGTCGATGCACCGACGGTAAAAAGCCGTGATGTTTTTCACGTAAGTCAAATCTTTCAAGCGGCCTTCTATTTTGAATGAGGTGACGCCCGCTTGCAGCAAGCCGTGTATGAATTCCGAAAGGTTCAGGTCTTTGAGCGACAGCAAATGCGCTTTATCGATCAAAGTGCTGCCGTTTGCATCGCGCAAGCGATAGGCCGAACGACACGGCTGCGCGCAAACGCCTCTGTTGCCGCTGCGACCGGCTGCGGCTTGGCTCATGTAACATTGGCCGCTGTAGGAAACGCACAAGGCGCCGTGCACAAAACTTTCCAATTCGATGCCGGTATGTCTGCGGATTTCCTTAATTTCGGACAAGTCGAGTTCGCGTGCCAAAATGACACGTCGAAAACCAACTTTTTCCAAAAAAGCTATTTTTTCGAGCGACCGGTTATGCGTTTGCGTGCTGGCGAATATCGGAACGGGAGGAAGGCCGTATTGCAACAGTCCGAAATCTTGTATGATCAACGCATCGATGCCGATATCGTACAATTGTTTCGTCAACTTGACGGCCGGTTCTATTTCGTTGTCGTACAATACGGTATTGAGGGTTACGTATACTTTTGCGCTGTAAAGGTGAGCGAAACGTACGAGTTGTTCGATGTCGGCTATCGAATTGGACGCGCTTGCCCGTGCGCCGAAATTCGGAGCGCCGATGTATACGGCATCGGCGCCGTGGAGAATTGCAGCCTTGCCGTATTCCGTATTTTTGGCAGGCGACAGAAGTTCAACGGCAATCAATCTATGGGCGGAAAATCGTCATCCGGATCGGGATCGGGATCAAAATCGGAATCTGCGGGGTTTTCGGTATTATTTTCGGACGAAAGCGCTTCCCTGATTTCTTCTTCGTTCAGCTCTTTCATATTGGTGACGATAAAATCGGGCGATAAGAAATTGCCGAATTGGTTGCACTCGTCGATACCTTCGCGGAACAGCTTGGTCAAATCGGAACTGATGGGCACCACTACGCGCATGGTTGTGTATCGATTCATGAAGTCGAGCTTTTCCAATTCGCTGTTGTAGCGCTGCAAAGCGTATTCCATTTCGTCGTGCACGATTTTCTGCTGAAAAGGTTTCAAATCGCCTTCGTCTTTGTTGATCAAAACCACGAAGTACCGCAATTTATGCCCTTTTCCGCCCAATCCGGTCGATATGAATACTTGTCGGCTGTCGAGCAAATGGCTTTCCAGCAACAAGCGATTTTCCTGCAACGCCAAATGCGCCCAATCCTTCAAATCGGCATCGGGGTTTTTGGCGTATGTTTCCAATGCTCTGAAAATTTCGGGATTAGGTATTCCGGCCATTTGTACCAGCAAGGATTTCTTTTCGTCAACGGACAAGTTCTCATCGAGCAACTCGTCCTTGCGTTTCAGTACATCCTCTTCCTTGATGTTCCCGCGCAATTTGCTTGATGATTCGAAATACTTCATCTGTACGTTTACATCGACAGGCTCCTCCAAAAGGCTGAAGTTGTCTTGCAATCCGCCGAAAAACTCCTGTATCTTCTTATATACATTTCCGTTATCCATATCGGTAAGTTTTATACATGAGTACTTCTAAAACAATCATCAAAATTAACATTTTATTTTTGATAAAAAACAATAAGATACACTTTTCATAGCCAAAATCGTACCGGTTTTAAAAAACGCGGCAAAAATGGCAGTATTTGCAAGGTGTATCAAATTTTGCCCGGTTAATTCCGGTTGTGTTTTGTCGCTCAAAAAGCGAAAATTGTCTGTAAATAAAAGATTTTCAGATTCGCGGGAAACTGTTTTTACGTTGTTTCCGCATGTATCCGGCATCGGTTTCATTCACAAGCAATAAGGATAAATGAAAATGTACGAACACGATTTGCCGGATTTTTCGTGTTCGTACATTAATTTGATGAAATGACCGCATCGGGCGAGTCAATCGGGTTCTATTCCTTGTTTCCCAAGGGCTGCAATCCTTTTCTTTCCGTCATCACCCAAGTGTTGCTTCCGTTATCGGACAACCGGCGGAAACGGGATCCGAGCGTGCGGTCGTTGTATAACGTCTTATCGACAACTATTACCGTACCGACGGGGATATACAGATCGAGGTTCATGGACTGAAATCGCCATTTGTCTTGCGAGGTTATCGCGAAATACGGATCGAAAGTCACCAGCGAATCGCGAACTTCAACATTGTATACGATGTTTTCCGCATACCGATATGCAGCCGCTTTGTTCTCGCCTTGCGATTCTTTTTCGATACTCAGTTTTATGTTGCCGTCGTCGCTTTTGCGGATATTCAGGTTTGGCCGTCTGTAAAAACAAGCCTTTTCTTTATCGTAAAAAACATCCGACGTATTACCCCGTTTTTCCGAGTCTGAGGTGACGGCCGCAAGGTATATTTTTTCGGCGGACGCAATCTGCTTGATTTCTACCGCTTCGTTGAACCACAGGTACCGTCGGGCTTCGACAGCGCAAACGACAACGGTGGTGGCGATTGCCGCCATCCATACGATGAACAGCACGATATGCAACGGCTTGCGCCGAATTTTAAATCCCGTTGTCAATTTGGCGCCCCAAAACAGACATGCGCCTGCGGTCAGCGTTAAGATTACTATTGCGCAGATCCACAGGATGCAATATGACGCAGGAGAAACGATCACTTGCGCCAATTCGTTGAACGAAGACCCGCCCCAATGAAAGTTTCCCGTTACGGAATCGAATAACAGCGAATCTTTTCCGAAAATCAGGCAAAAATCGGCGACAGCAAAAGCCAAGCCGAAGCAGAATAAGATAATGCCGATGAAAATCCCGATGATCCGTCCGATAATCTTGAAAACTTTGCTTAAAAACTCTCCCGCTTCGTTCAAAAAGTCGCGAAAAGATCGTTTGAGCGACGAATCGGAAAGGCTTTCCTTGATATTCTTCTCTATATTGCTGATGGTGACCGGTTCTCCGCGCATTTCGAGTTTTTGCGCCGTCGTTTTTGCCTTCGGGATGATCACCCACAAAAGGCAATAGAACATGATCGAGACGCCGTAGCAAATAGTGGCGACGATAAATATCGCGCGCACGATTACCGGATCGATTCCGAGTCGGGCTGCGATTCCGGCGCATACGCCTCCGAGGTAACGCTCGTCCGGATCGCGGTATAAACGTTTGGGTCCCGGCTTTGCGGTCGGTTCTGACGAGGTTTGCGCATCATTCCGTTCCGATTCCGAATCCATCCCCGCAATATCTTCGGGTGTTCCGAGCGTTTCGATCACCCGGGTCACATCCGCCAACGATACCGGCTGTCCCGTACCGCCGGGGCGTTCGGTAAACAGTTCGGCAATGCGCGCTTCGATATCGATAATGATTTCGGGACCGCCCTGTTCGTTGCGAAAATACCGGGTCAAGGTGTTGAGATAAGCGTTCAGCTTATCGTATGCATCGTTGTTGATATTAAATACGATACCGGTGATATTAACGGCTTCTACACGTTTCATTTTTTATTGTAATTAACTTGTTTGTTGTTTGTTACGAAGTTTATTAACCGATTCGACCAATTCTTGCCACGATGTGTCCAAATCGTCCAAAAAACGAGCGCCCTCTTCGGTGATGGCGTAATATTTGCGAGGCGGCCCCTGGGTGGATTCCTCCCAACGATACCCCAGCAATCCGGCATTTTTCTGCCGCGTGAGCAGCGGATACAATGTTCCTTCCACAACGATCATTTGCGCTTCTTTCAACCGGTTGATGATGTCGGAAGCATAAGCGTCGCCGTCGGACAGCACGGAAAGGATGCAATATTCCAGCACCCCTTTTCGCATTTGCGCTTTTACATTGTCGGTGTTCATGGTCAGGAGTTTAACAATTTCGGCGCTTTCGGAACGATGATCCAAAGAACGATGTATATCAGAAGTCCCGATCCCCATCCGAAGAACATGGCAATGAAAATGATACGCGCAATGACAGGATCGATGTCGAAATATTCGCCCAGCCCGGTACAGATTCCCGCGATCATTTTGTTCGCCGGTTGACGGTACAATCTGCGGGCCGGTTTCGAAACGTTCGTTTGATCGTTGATCGGCGCCGAAATTCCGAGCCGATAAAGCGCTTCGGCCACGTCGGGGTAAGTAATCACCTGCTTGGCGCCGGAGAGTTTTTGCGAAAGCAATTCAGCCGCTTCCGTTTCCAGATTACGGTTTTCCCGATGAGCATGCAATACGCTGTTCAGATACATGTATGCGTCATCTTCCATTTGAAAAATGGAGTTTCCGATATTTACCGATATGATTTTCTTCATGATACGTTTTATTAATGATGAATTGTTATTACTAAATGACATTGCAAAGATATAAAATATTTTTGGTACTATGCATGACAAAGTACTAAATTTTTTATATTTTTTTTAAATATTTTTTTATATTATTGATAATTAAAGAAATAAAAACAAAAAAAACGGGATGTGCTTTCGTGAATCGAAATAATTGCGTTCTTATTGTCGATTCATCGCAAAAAAAATATACTTTTGAGTGTTCCGTGCGACGAAATTGCACGGCTCCGGCCGGAATGTATCGCGCAAAGCAACGGGCGTACAATCATTGCGGAACGAACAAAACGCGATCGACAGAGGTATAAATGAATGTAAGAATGCGTCCGTTCCGAAAAACCGGTGTGCCGGATACTTTTCGGGACAAACTCAAAAATCAAAAAAAATAGAACAATGAACAAATCAATCATTTTGGCATTATCGGTTTGCTTTTCGGCATGCAAGCCGACAGTTTCCGATATTCCGCAAGCCGAAATCGGCAACGGGCTTGTCAGTGCGAAGTTGTATCTGCCCGATCTCAAAAAGGGTTACTATCGGGGAACACGGTTCGACTGGGCGGGCGTCATACCCGAACTCAAGTATCGGGGACACGATTATTTCGGACAATGGTTCCCGACTTACGATCCGAAATTGAATGATGCCATTTGCGGCCCGGTCGAAGAATTTTTCGAAATGGGTTATGCGGATGCTCCGACGGGCGGCGAGTTTTTGAGAATCGGTATCGGCGGGCTGCGGAAAACCTCCGAAGAAAAACACAATCGGTTCGGATATTACGAAATAGTCAACCCGGGAAAACGAAGCCTTGAAAAGGCTCCCGATCGGATCACTTTCACGCATCAAATAGACGATGTGGCCGGTTATTCGTATCTGTACGACAAAACGGTGCGCTTGGTCGAAGGCAAGCCCGAACTTGTGCTGGAACATACGTTGAAAAATACGGGCGCCAAAACGATCAAAACGGTTGTTTACGATCATAATTTTTTCACCATCGATCGGCAACCGACAGGCCCCGACATTGTTATCAAGTTTCCGTTCGAAATTGCGGGAAATTGGAACAAGGACAATACCGCCGGGGTCATTCGCGGAAAAGACATCACGTACGTTCGGCTGCTGAATCCCGACGAAAGCGTTTATATGAATGATTTGCATGGATTTACGGATAGTGCCGGGGATTACGATTTCAGCATCGAAAACATAAAAACGGGCGCCGGTGTGCGTATTACTTGCGACAGGCCGATTTCGAGGATGATTTTTTGGGCTTCGCCGACAACATCCTGCCCGGAACCTTATATCGACATCAATATTCCTCCGGGAGAACAGTTTACGTGGAATATTACATACGAATTTTACGTTTTTGCTGTGCCGGCAAATCCGGAAAAGAAATGAAATCCGGAAATCCGTACGATTTGGACACTCCCGAATCGACACTGTATCATCGGCAG
>JAVBRP010000091.1:0-5744 GCA_031547815.1 Bacteroidales bacterium
CACCACGGGCAATACGGCAAAAACGAAATAGTAGAGGTAGAACGAGCACGCGAACATGAATACGGCGCGGCTTGCCAGTTCCTTATCCTTGATGAAGCACCACAGTGCGGTTCCGAAAAAGATGAAATAGTAGGAAAAATATCCGAAATACATCAACTCGCTGAACCAAGCCCACGGCACGTGTTTGCTGAACTCCAAGCTCGGTTGGCAACCGAACAGCGCTTGATCGGCCGCAACAAAGTAATGATCGAGATTGGGAAAAATGAAATCGTTGAAATAATACGTTTCGGGATACCAATAGCTTAAAAGCGCAAAAGGCAGAAAATAGCGTACGCACCGGATGACGGGGTGCGGATTGAACGTATATGCCCACGCCAACGCCAAGATCAAAAGCGACACGCCGGCCCGTATGCCGAACCGAACCCACGGCTCGTCCACCCGTCCGATAAAAACAGCCAGATATACGGCCGTAATAAAGATATAGGCCAGCGTCCCTTTCTCGACAGGTAATAAATTCAGACTTTTGGTTTCGGATTTCAATTTTTCGGGATAAAAATTAAGAATTTGCGTCAAATTTCAATCCCGGAAGGATTGCATTTTTACAGAAAGTAGCGTTGATCATGTTTGTGCGACTCCTGTCGGAGTCGAATAATATCGTGTATTTCATTTTTCTGCAAATATCCGAATCCGTTGGATTCGTCCCATAATCCCGATGCATTTGCCTCATCGTACCTTTATTTCAAATATTGATTTGTATTATTATTTCAAACCCAGCAACTCCACATCATACAAAATGACCGCGCGCCGCGGTATTCGGTCGCCGTCGCCCAAAAGCCCGTGCGCCAAGTGCGGCGGCATGATGAAACGGGCTTTGTCGCCCACGCGCATCAGCAGCACGCCTTCTTCCAGCCCGGGTTCCACGCCGCCTTTTCCCAAGCGAAACGTTTTCGGCCCCGATTGCGCGGACGAATAACAAACCGTGCCGTCCAACAGCGAAACGGTGAAGGCCAATTCCGCAACTTTACCGGTCGCGGCTTTTTCGCCTTGCCCGTTTTGGCAGATCATATACCGCAAGCCCGATTCGCTTGTCTGTATCTGCCAACCTTTTTGCGCTGCGAAGGCATCGATCGCTTTGGCTTCTTCCTCCACCAAATCCCGATTGACGCGCATCAGTATTTCTTTTTGTTTGCGCTCGAGCGATTCGGTTTCCGACTCCGGCTGCTGCGTGTTGTAACGGCGGCAACCGAGCGAGACGAGAAACAGGATAAGCAGTGAAGAATGAAGAATGAAGAATGAAGAATGAAACTTCAAACCTGAACCGAACATGCAAATTCGCCGCAGGCAAACTTTATACTTTAAACCTGAAACTTTAAACTTCAAACTCGAAACCCGAAACCCAAAACCCGAAACTTTAATTTTCCGCATTCAATTCTTTTTCGTACAAAGGTAATAATTCGCGGAATTTTTGAACCGATTCGTCCAGCGAGCTTTTCGTATCGCCCCCGGCAGCATTCAGATGCCCGCCGCCGCCGAAATGTTTTCGTGCGAAATCGTTCACCGAAAAATTGCCTTTCGAGCGAAACGAAATCTTGATTTTGTCTTCCTTTTCGAGGAAAAAAGCAGAAAATCGAATGCCTTTGATCGATAGCGGCAGGTTGACAAATCCTTCGGAATCGCCCACTTCAAAACGGTATCGCTGTTGTTCTTCCATGTTCAGACTGATCAGGGCCGCGCCGTATTCGGGAAAGACTTCCATTTTTTCGTTCAGGCAATAGCCCATCAATTTCATGCGGTACTCCGAATAATTGTCGTACACCATGTCGTATATTCCCGTACGATCGATACCGTAGCCCATCAATTCGGCGGCAACCACGAACGTTTGCGCGCTCGTGCTCCGATAGCAGAAACTTCCCGTGTCGGTCATGATTCCCGTGTAGATACAGGTAGCAATGTCGCGATCGATCAGGCTTACGTCCCATTGCTGCATGATCCGGTAGAGCAGTTCGCAGGTGGAACTGACTTCGATTTCCGAAAAGAGGTATTTCGCACGAATTTCGGGACTCAGGTGGTGGTCAATCAGTATGCGTACGGCCTTCGACCGCGAAAGCATACGCATCATGTCGGCGCTGCGCTTGATGTGGTTATAATCCAAATGGAAAATATACGCAGCGTTCTTGATCAGTTCCTCCGCCAACGGCTTTTGGCGCATGAAGTTGACCACATCGGCATTGGCAGGCAGCCATTGCAGAAACTCGGGATAATCGTTGGGCGTGATCACCGACACGTCGTGTCCCTGCTTCTTCAGGAACAGATACAACGCCAGCGACGAGCCTATCGCGTCGCCGTCGGGGCCTTGATGCGTCGTAACGACGATCGGACGCGGGGCCGATAATTCTTCTTTTAATCGAAGTACAAGTTCTTGATGCAAGATAAATGTTTAAATGAAAATACGATAAATAATAAGTCGACAAATGTAGGGATTTTTATATGTCATTTCAAGAAATTCCTGTATGTTTGCTTGAAATTATGCCTTTTGTTTCATCTATAAAAATCATGAACCATAATATCAAAGACCAAATAGCCGACCACCGTTCCATTCGCAAATACCTGTCGAAACCTGTCCCCGACGATGTTCTCCGGCAAATACTCGAAGCGGGAATTTGTGCCTCCAATACGGGCAACATGCAAGTGTACAGCATGATCGTCACCAAAAACGAAACCCTGAGAAAACAACTTTGGGAAGTGCATTTCAAGCAAAACATGGTGTTGCAGGCTCCCGTGCTGATCACTTTCTGCGCGGATGTCAACCGTTTCAATAGATGGTGCGAGGCACGCGACGCACAACCGGCTTACAACAATTTGCTTTGGTTCTGCAATGCTGCTGTCGATGCCGTTTTGGCTTCGCAGAATGTCGCTTTGGCCGCCGAGTCGTTCGGTTTGGGAATCTGTTACTTGGGCACCACCACATACAATGCCGACAAAATCATCGATATTTTGTGTTTGCCCGAAGGCGTTATTCCCGTAACAACGCTGGTGGTAGGATATCCCGACGAACAGCCGCCACTTACGGGGCGTCTCCCGCTCGAAGCTGTCGTTCACGACGAAGTTTATTGCGATTACAAGACGTTGGAAATCGACCGTTTGTATGCCGATTTGGAAGCGTCGGAACAAACAAAAAAACTCTTGGAAATCAATAAAAAAGAAACATTGGCGCAGGTGTTCACCGAAAATCGTTACACCAAAAAAGACAACGAAGCGGCATCCGAAGCATACCTGAACGCCATGAAAAGGCAGAGGTTTATTTGAAGACCGTAAGACGTGGAAGATGGTAAGATCGTAAGATGCAGAGTTCGGAGCCGATGAAAAAGATCATTATATATTTTTTCGCGTTTCTTTGTTTTCCGCAAGTTTTGCTTGCGCAAAATGATGCACACGCTTCGCCGACTGCGCCGGATTCCGCATGGTATGAAACTGTTGTGCAAAATCGTCGAGAACTCTTGGATCTATTTTACACGCGCAATTTGGACTCGGTGCGGCTCGCCTTGACCGAATTCGACCGCCGCCCCGAAATATCCGTTTTGTGGCCCGCCGAACGGTTGTTGTTGTACTACTGGATTGAAAACTACGCCGGAATCGACTCGCTTATCCGGAGTTTCGACAAGATCGCCGCAACTTCCGAGCTTCATCATCCGCCCGATCAAATCGTATGGAATGTGCTGTCGTATCAGGCAACGCAAGACATTGACGAACTCGTTTCGTGGATTGACCAATCGGGATGCTCGGACGCGAAATTCGATTTCCTCGTAAGGCTGTTGGAAACCGTCACACACGACGATCGGAACGATCAAAAGGCCGTCAATAATGCAATTACACAGTTTATCAAAGCAAATCCGCTTCCGAAGGATGAACCCGGTGCGTCGAACATAATGACCGTCGAACCGGAATATGCCGAAGCGCCCCGCCCGGATGCCGAACCGTGGAAATTCGGCGTCGGCATCGGCGCCGGACGCGCTTTTTCTTCCGGGCATCTTGCCGACTATTTGTCCCCGCGCGCATGCATATACTTCAATTTCGACCTGTATTATCAACGTTGGCGCTTTTCATTATTTATGCAAGCAGCGAGCGGCAAATTGAAAAAAGATATTTGGTTCAACTACGGCTCGGACGTATGGGCGGCCGGACAATCGGCGAACCTCGGAAACGTCGGCCTGACGGTCGGTTATGCAATCGCCGACGAGAAATTGTTCCGAATCACTCCCTTTGTCGGATTTTCGGTGAACGGATGCACGCCGAGCGAACAAGCCGTAGCGGAAAACGAAGTGCTGCAAGATGCCGGCATCAGGCGAGGTTTTTCGAGCGCTTGGGGTTTGGACACGGAACTCAAACTTCACGGCCTGTTTTCTTCCTTAAAACACAAAGACATGTTCGCTTGCGTAGATCTCAAATTGATGTATGCCCCGGCTGCATTCAATAATGTCAGTTCCCGCTATTCGGGCAACATGTTTTATCTCATTTTCGGAATTAATTTCGATATTTCCTACTGAGGTTGTGTTTAAAATCTCGATAATTATTGAAATCATTGAAAATATTGTTTTTGTGAGTAACTTTGTACAAAAGTTGTAAATCATGAATCTGAACCGACAAGCCAAACAAAAGTTAAAATATTTCAACACCACCGGGCCGTGCAATCCGGAAGACCATTACATGCTCGACGCCGAAGAACGTCTTGTCGGAGCGCAACTTCATCGTTACATCAGCGATAAGCTCTATTGGGTACTTCATGCACCGCGCCAAACGGGCAAAACAACCTTTCTGCAAAGTTGGATGCACGAAATCAATTCGGGCAGCGAAGCCGTGGCCTGTTATGTGAGCGTGGAAATCTGCCAAGGCATTACCGATGCGGCAAGGTCGATGCCTGCCGTTTGCGACGCTATTCGTTATTATGCAATGCAATTCGAACTGCCCGTTCCCGAAAGCGGAAATGCTGAACCATTGGCAGCATTGCTGGATATATTGGCCGATTGGGCCCGACTTGTCGCCCCGAGACCTTTGATCGTCCTGTTCGATGAGGTTGATGTGCTCGAAGGCGAAACGCTCATCAGCTTCCTGCGACAACTCCGTGGCGGATTTGCTTCGCGCGGTGTCGGAAAATTCCCAGTGTCGGTGGCTTTGGTCGGAATGCGCGACCTGAAAGATTACGTCACCGCAGCAAAAGGCGGCATTCCGCCCAATCCCGGATCGCCGTTCAATATCAAAGCCGATTCCGCAACCTTATCCAATTTCAGCAAAAAAGACATCATCAAACTTTTTGCACAACGCACCGAAGAAACCGGGCAGCAAATCACGCCCGAAGCGTTGAATTATGCGTACGAGCAGTCAAAAGGTCAACCGTGGATTGTCAATTCACTGTTCGTGCGCGCCACGCTTCGTATTTTGGATGCCGACAGCCGCGAAACCGTAACCATCGATCATATCATGCAGGCACGCGAACAAATGATCATGGCGCGCGAAACGCATTTGGACGCATTGGGCGAACGGCTCAAAGACCCGCGCATCAAAAACGTGATACAGAAAATCCTTACCGGCGAACCCGATCCGACGATGGCCGAAGGCGAACCCTTCCGGCTGTGTTTGGATCTCGGTTTGGTAGCCGTCGAAAACGGAACGCCGTGCATCGCCAATCCCATCTATCGCGAAGTGTTGGCCCGCTACCTCACCTACAGCATGCAGTTGGCCATCCCGGC
>JAVBRP010000167.1:0-2541 GCA_031547815.1 Bacteroidales bacterium
TTTAAGTGTCATGGGGAAATAGAAAAATTCAGTTTTTCTTTTGTTTGTTTAAACGAATAAATATGTACTTTTGCGTCATCGTAAAATGATTGTGCTTCCTTGGTCTTTTTGCGTCGTTGATTGTTACGGGGAAGCGTTAAACACATAACACACATGAAAAAGTTTTTTATAGCGGTAAGTTTGATTTTTGCGGCAATAACCGTTAATGCGCAATGGTATGTCGGAGGTTCTCTAAATTTCAGTACCGAAACGGACAAAAACAGTGACGGAGACAAAATGGATACTGATACAAGATTCAATATTTCAGAGTCACTGGGTTATTATGTGACCGACAAATTCGACATCGGGATGAGAGCCGGCTTCGGGCTTGGATCTCTGAAGAATCATACTGCGGACACAAAATCGAAATCGGCAAGTTGGACTTTAGCTCCTTATGCGCGTTATTCGTTTCTTCAATTCAATAAATTTGAGGTGATTGCGAGAGCGGAGTTGTCATACAGAGGCAACAGAACTAAAAATGATGACGGCGATGTAATGAGCGAGAACACAGCCATCGGTATTAACATTGCCCCGATCTTGGCATATAATTTAACCGATCATTTGGTATTAACGACGACTTTAAACTTTGCAAGTTTCGGATTTAATTCGTTCAAAGTAAAAGATGGCAATACGCTAAACGAATTCGGTTTCGGATTCGATTCGGATAATGTGATGAATATCGGCGGTACTAACGGCGTTACTATCGGTTTTCTTTATAAATTCTGATTTTCGGAAAAATCAAATAACGACCAATAAAAAAGACGGGAAATGCTCCCGTCTTTTTTGTTGGCCGTTATTTCCGCACGTTGTTGTGCCACTCGCGATCCCGGGCCATTGTTGTTGCATTCCATGTATCGGACGGTTTTTTCATTAAAAAAAGAATTAACCTTTTTTGATGAATATTCGATCGTTTTTCATAGCAAAATTAAGATGTCTTTCCGACATATTCGGCGGCAAGGCACAATTGCTCGTACCATTCGGCGCCGTATTTCCGTGTCAACGGCTCTTTCAGGAAAACGTACAAAGGCGTTCGCGTTTTCTTGCCCAATTTCAAGGCATCGCAACAAATATCCCAAGAATGATGGTTAACCGCATCGAAATCGGGATATTTGGTGATCCGGATGGGATAGAGATGGCATGAAAGCGGCTTGCGAAAATCCGTTTCGCCGTTTTGGTACGCTTTCTCGATGGCGCAATATACCACGCCTTTTTCCCTGTAAGTAAAAGCGCAATCCTCCGAATCGCCGATCAGAGGCGTCACCTTGTCGACATCGAAATCCGTTACGTAAACGCCCTGCTGCTCTACAACCTCGATGCCCGCGGGCGTCATGTAAGGTTTCACTTTCGGGTAGATTCGTTCCAGCACGGCAATTTCTTCATCTTCGAGCGGTGCGCCCGAATCGCCGTACACGCAACACATCCCTTTGCATTTGGGAAGATCGCAAACAAATTGCTTTTCGAAGATATCCGGCGAAACGATCGCTCGGTCGATTTGAATCATAAGGACTTAATAAAGTTTCGGAATCATGGTTAATTATTATTTTAAGGCGCTATCAAATTGATATTATCGGTAATGTATCGCCGCTACGCGGCTTAAGATCGGTTGGCGCATTCATTGCCCGGGATGATCATCCCGGGCTACAAAGATGTCGTCGCTACGCGACTTTATTGCCATCGGAACCAATATTCACTGTGATGCGACACCGACATCCGCATACGTCTTGTACGTACACCGGGTAATCATGGCTTTGCCCGTCAAAAAATCGCCGCATGCGCCATATTGACGATTTTCCGTTCAAGCGAAGCCGATAGGCGAACGGCGAAGCCCTTATGAGCACTTGTGCGAATAACCGCGTTAAAATCGTCAAGCCGTTTTTGGTTCTTTTTGCGGCATCAAAAAGAACAAGAAAAAAACGATAAGTATAAATAGCACCTCAAAAAAAGAATTAACCGTTTTTAACCTGAGCTTGCGCGTGTTTGTAACGTGCGTGCAGTACCGGCTCAATGCACGCGTTACAAACGCGCGCAAGCATTTTTCGAAGAACCGATTATCGCGTCCGCTTGTTCACTTTGCCCTTTTGATAAATGATTTTCCCGTCGAATGTTAATCCTTCGATAACAACGGTATAGGTGGTTTCCGAATCGGCCGTATAAAAATCGAAAGATGCTTTTCCTTCACTATCCGTTTCTACGTTCGGCTGCCAATGGATGGTGGTTCGCAAATCGGGCGTTGCGCTTGCTTTCGCTTTCGGCGTGTCGTATTTGGGCGCGTAGAACTCGACGGGTTTTTGGAATCCCAAAGGAGTAGCGATTCTCACGTTGAACTGTTTTTTCGGCGGGCCGGTGGTTTTTCCGTCTTTGGTAAAAACCACAATCACCCCGTTCGCTCCGCGCGACCCGAATATCGCCAAATTGCTTGCATTTTTGAGTACATCCACCTGTGCAACGTCGTTAACGTTGATCATCTCCAAATTGTCGATTTCCATAGGCACACCGTCCAAA
>JAVBRP010000045.1:0-13818 GCA_031547815.1 Bacteroidales bacterium
TCCGCAAGCCGATTTCGGCGTTGCCTTGGGAGCAACCGCCGTACTGATCATTTCGGGTACCATAGCGGGCTTCGTTCCCGCACGACGAGCGGCACGGATCAAACCGATAGAAGCGTTGAGGGATGAATAGTTTCAGGTTTCGAGTTTCGAGTTTCGGGTTTCGCAATTTTTAATAAAACGCTAAATTGATTGATGAGATGGGAACGATAAAGGATTTTGAAGATTTGAAGATTTGGCAAATGGCGAGAGAATTATGCAAGGATATTTTTCGGATCACTTGTTACGAATTGTTTTCCAAGGACTATAAGTTTAAAGATCAAATACGAGCGTCGTCGGGTTCAATTATGGATAATATTGCGGAAGGATTCGAAAGAAACGGGAATAAAGAATTTATTCAATATTTGGCGGTTGCGAAAGGATCGAGCGGAGAAACCCGAAGTCAGCTTTGCAGAGCATTTGATTATGGATATATCGACGAAAAGGAATTTGGAGAACTTTGGCAAAAAACCAAAGACTTGTCCCGATCTATCGGGGCTTTCATAACATATTTGAATAAATCCGAAATAAAAGGAGCAAAATACAAAACAATGTAAGGAGTATATTTCGAGTTGCGGATTATCCGGCTTTGCCCAACCCGAAACTCGAAACCCGAAACGATAAATATGTTCGATTTAGACCGTTGGCAGGAGATATACAGTACGTTGCGCAATAATAAGATGCGCACCGTGATGACCGCTTTTGGCGTATTTTGGGGTATTTTCATGCTGGTGGTGATGCTCGGTGCGGGGCGCGGACTGGAGAACGGCATCACGGCGGGGATGGGCGATTTCGCGACCAACAGCGCTTTCATGTGGACGCAAACCACCACCATTCCTTACAAGGGTTTCCCGAAAGGGCGCTGGTTCACGTTCACGAACGAAGATATCAAGGCTTTGCGCGACAACGTTCCCGAAATAGACATGTTGGCGCCGCGTATCCAACGGGGAAGCAGCCCGGTAGTGTACGGTTTGAGCACCGGATCGTATCAGGTGCAGGGCGATTACCCCGATTACGATAAGATCGACCCCGTAGAGATCGTCAAAGGCAGGTATATCAACGATATTGACATTGAATATTCACGTAAAGTGGCGGTGGTGGGCAAACGGGTAATCGACGATCTTTTCGAGCCGGACGAGGAGCCTATCGGGAAGTATATCCGCATACAAGGCGTTTACTTTCAGGTGATCGGCGTTTTTGCATCCAAGCATACGGGCGGATGGGGCGAAAGTCAGGAGCAATGCATCACGCTGCCGTTCACTTCCATGCAAAAAACCTATAATATCGGCAATCGCGTGTATTATTTTGCACTGACATCCAAGCCGCATGTATCCGTAAGCAAAACGCTGGAGAAAGCCAAAGCGCTGTTGTTGGCGCGCCACTCCTGTTCGCCGGACGACAAAGAAGCGATCGGCAGCAACGACGTGGAAGAAGAATTCAAAAAAATCAGCATGCTGTTCGGCGGCATAGCCGCGCTGGTGTGGTTAGTCGGCATCGGCACGCTGCTGGCGGGGATCATCGGCATCAGCAACATCATGCTGGTGGTGGTGAAGGAACGCACCAAAGAAATCGGCATTCAGCGCGCCATCGGTGCGCGACCGCGCGTCATCATTTCGCAGATCATGCTCGAAGCCGTCGTGCTCACCGCCATTGCGGGATATTTCGGCTTGGTGTGCGGCGTGGGGCTGGTAGAGCTGGTCAGCAACCTGATTCCGCCGTCGGACGAAAGCATGTTCGCACACCCCGAAGTCAAATTCAACGTAGCCATGTCGGCGCTCGGTATTTTGGTGATTTCGGGAGCGTTGGCGGGGCTGATTCCCGCCTATCGGGCCGTTAAAGTGAAACCGATCGATGCGCTCAGGTATGAATGATTCCATGATTCAAAATTCAAGATTCAAAAAAAGTAAATATCATTAAGAATGAAGAAGTTCCTCAAGATTTTTTTGGCAGTTGTCATCGTGGGTATTTTCGGATACACCATTTATTTTTTGTATCAAAAATCGAAACCGAAACCGGTTGTTTTTCAAACAAAAAGCCCTTTTGTAGCTAATGTGGTGAAAAAAACGGTAGCCACCGGATCGGTGATTCCGCGACGCGAAATCGAAATAAAGCCGAAGGTGTCGGGCATCGTTTCCGAAATTTACATCAAAGAAGGCGACATGATCCAAAAAGGCGACCGGATCGGGAAAGTGAACATCATTCCCGACATGGCCAATCTGAATAATGCGGAATCGCGCGTGCGACGGGCCAAAATAAATTTCGAGGATGCCAAGCTGAATTACGATCGTCAGAAAAAGCTGTACGACCAAAAGGTGATCGCCATTGCCGATTTCGAAAAGGTGGACGTGACGTACCGTACGGCTAAAGAGGAATTGGACGCGGCCGAAGACAATCTGCAAATCATTCGCGAAGGGGCTGCCAAGAAATCGGGGCAAACCACCAACACGATCATCGAATCGACCATCACGGGCATGGTGCTCGACGTGCCCATCAAGGAAGGTAACTCGGTGACCGAGAGCAACACGTTCAACAGCGGCACCACCATCGCCATTGTGGCCGACATGGGCGAAATGATTTTCGAAGGCAAGGTCGATGAATCGGAAGTGGGGAAAATTAAGGAAGGCATGAATTTGATACTGACCATCGGCGCGCTGGAAACCGAGAAATTCGAAGCCGAATTGGAGCATATCGCTCCCAAAGGCGTACTCGAAAACGGCGCGGTGCAATTTAAGATTCAAGCCAAAGTGGCGCTCAAAAAGGGAAGTTTCATTCGCGCCGGCTACAGCGCCAATGCCGACATCGTGCTCGACAAGCGCGACAGTGTGCTGGTGGTGGAAGAAAGTCTGCTGAAATTTTCGCACGACTCTGCCTTCGTCGAAGTGGAAACGGCTCCCGCAACTTTCGAGAAACGGCACATCCTGACGGGATTATCCGACGGTATCAACATCGAAGTGCTGTCGGGCGTCGCAAGGGAAGACAAGATTAAATGGGTGCAATAGCGCCGCCGGTCGAGGCTTCAACCAAAGATAACCGACGATTCCGGAAATCCGGCCGCTAACCGATACTTCACGCGGAGTGACTTTGCGCTTCGCGTGTTTTTATTTCTCGCAATGACGCTAATTTTTGCGTACTTTTGTTCCGGTAATTTGTTTCCCTCATAAAAATACGATCGCCATGGCCGATAAAAAACTTTTCCTGTTGGATGCTTACGCGCTGATCTATCGCGCATATTACGCATTGATCCGCAACCCGATGTACAATTCGTCGGGATTCAATACCTCCACCATCTTCGGGTTTACCAACACGCTGGAGGAAGTGCTCAACAAGGAAAAGCCGACGCACATTGCGGTAGCGTTCGATCCGCCCACGCCGACGTTCCGTCACGAATTGTATCCCGATTATAAAGCGCAACGCGAGGAAACGCCCGAAGAGATTGTCAAATCGGTGCCGCGCATCAAGGAAATCATCCGGGCGTACCACATTCCGATCATTCAATACGACGGTTACGAGGCCGACGATGTGATCGGCACCATTGCCAAACATGCGGCCGCTATCGGTTACAAGGTGTTTATGATGACGCCCGACAAGGATTACGCGCAGTTGGTGGACGACAATATTTTCATGTACAAACCGGCGCGATCGGGTTCCGGAGCCGAAACGCTCGACACGGCCAAAGTGTGCGAAAAATACGGCGTGAAATATCCGAAACAGTTCATCGAAGTGCTGGCCGTGATGGGCGACAAGTCCGACAACATACCCGGCGTGAAAGGCATCGGCGAAGTGGGCGCCGGCAAACTGATCGCCGAATTCGATACGGTGGAAAACCTTTTGGCAAACATCGACCAAGTGAAAGGCGCCAACAAGGACAAAATCATTTCCGACAAGGAAAACCTGCTTTTGTCGAAGAAATTGGTCACCATTTGCACCGAAATTCCCATCACCTTCTCGGAAGAAAATTATTCGCTGAAAACGCCCGATACGGCGAAGCTCAAAGAACTGTTCAAGGAATTCAATTTCCGTACGTTCCTGAGCCGTTTGGAAGGGCGCTCCTCCCCCGGCCCGTCGGCCGCACCACAACAATTGAGCCTTTTCGATACCGCTCCGACGGGGAATATCGTTCCCGCCGAAAGCCGCATGTACAAAAACATCGAAACCGTGGCGCACGAATATATTACGGCGGACACTCCCGAAAAACGCCGACAATTGATACAAACATTGCAATCGTCGCCCGAATTCTGTTTCGACTCGGAAACAACCGGTTTGGAAACGTTCAACTCCGAGTTGGTCGGCATGTCGTTTGCCGTACGGCCGCACCGGGCATGGTATGTGCCCGTTCCTGCATCGCGTGAAGAAGCGCAGGCAATTGTCGACGAGTTCAGGCCGCTGTTCGAAAATGCCGACATCCGAAAGATCGGTCAAAATCTGAAATTCGACATGCTGGTGCTGCTTCAATACGGCGTGCGCACCGCCGGAACGCTGTTCGACACCATGCTGGCGCACTACCTGATTCAACCCGAGCAGCGCCATAACATGAATTACCTCGCGGAAAAATATTTGGATTATTCGCCGGTGGAAATCGAAACGTTGATCGGGAAAAGCGGTAAAAGCCAACTGAATATGCGCAGCGTACCGATCGATAAAATTTCCGAATACGCCGCCGAAGATGCCGACATATCTTTGCAGTTACAGCAAAAACTCGAAAAAGAGTTGGCAGAAACGGGCATGACGCGACTGGCGCAAACCGTCGAGATGCCGTTGGCGCGCGTGCTGGCCGAAATGGAAGCGACGGGTGTGAAAATAGACGTGCCGGCAATGGAAGCATACGGCAAGGAATTGAATACCGACTCGGAAAAGCTGGAAGAAGAAATATACGAACTGGCGGGCACGCGGTTCAACATCGCATCGCCGAAACAGTTGGGCGACGTGCTGTTTGTGCGCCTGAACATCAGCGAAGGCGACAAACCGACCAAAAAGACGAAGACGAAACAATTTTCGACAAGCGAGGAGGTGTTGACGAGTTTGGAAGGCAAGCACCCGATTATCGCGAAAATACTGGAATATCGCGGGTTGAAGAAGTTGCAGAACACTTACGTGGAAGCGTTGCCGAAGCTGATCAATCCGCGCACGGGACGGATACACACGTCGTTCAATCAGGCGGTGACTGCCACTGGACGGCTCAGTTCTACCGATCCGAATCTTCAAAACATTCCCATCCGCGAAAGCCGCGGCCGCGAAATACGCAAAGCGTTTATTCCGAGCCGGGAAAATAATGTGTTGCTTTCTGCCGATTATTCGCAAATAGAATTGCGACTGATGGCGCATACGAGCAAAGACGAGCACATGATTGAAGCGTTCCGCCGCGACGAAGACATTCATGCCGCCACGGCCGCCAAGATTTACGGCATCCCCATCACGGAAGTGACTTCGGACATGCGCCGCAAAGCCAAAACGGCCAACTTCGGCATCATCTACGGCATTTCGGTATTCGGGCTGTCGCAACGGCTTGCGATACCGCGCGCCGAAGCGCAGGAGCTGATTTCGGGATATTTCGACGCTTATCCCGGCGTGCGTCGGTACATGAATGACTCCATCGACAAGGCGCGCGCGCACGGTTACGTGGAAACGCTGATGGGCCGCCGCCGCTATCTGCCCGACATCCGTTCGGCCAACGCCGTGGTGCGCGGCATGGCCGAGCGCAATGCCATCAACGCGCCGCTGCAAGGTTCGGCCGCCGACATCATCAAGCTGGCGATGATTCGCATTTCCGACGCTTTTCGCGACAATAAACTGCAAACGAAAATGATTTTGCAGGTGCACGACGAATTGGTTTTCGATGTGCCGACGCCGGAACTCGACGCCGTGAAAGAGATCGTCCGCCGGGAGATGGAGGGCGCCTACGCACTGTCCGTACCGCTGACGGTGGAAATCGGCGTGGGAAAGAATTGGTTGGAAGCGCATTAAAGGCTTTGCGACGGACGCCGGGGAACCGGTAAAGCAACTCGATGTGAAAGTACGAACTCGTTGATATCGCATTTAAAATCAGATGTGTAAAAATAAAAATATCATTTTTGATGTATAATATATCAAGAATGGTGTTTTATTATAAACATTTTAATTACCTTTGCGCCCTCAAAAAGTAATTGAAATAAATCAAAATGGAATCAATCGCATTAAAAGCCTCTTTGCGCAAGGAGACAGGAAAGAAATCATCAAAAGCTATCAGAGCCGGGGAAGGCGTTCCGTGCATTTTATACGGAGGAAAAGAAAATGTCAATTTCTTTGTAAACGAAAGTGATTTTCGCGGATTGATCTTCACTCCCATGGTTTATATCGTCAATATCGATATCGACGGAGCCAAACATAATGCCGTTATCAAAGATTTGCAATTTCATCCCGTGACGGATAAATTGTTGCATGCCGATTTTTTGGAAGTATCGGACAATAAACCCATCACGATAGAAATTCCCGTTAAAATCGTCGGTTCGTCGGCCGGTGTTCGCGAAGGCGGTAAATTGTCTGTCGACAAAAGAAAAATCAAAGTAAAGGGATTGGCTAAAAATATCCCTGCCGAAATAGAAATTGACGTTACCGAATTGGGTATCGGAAAATCTATTCGCGCAGGCGAAGTTGCCACAGACAACAAATTTGACATCGTCGTGAGCAAGGATATTCCCGTAGTATCGGTTCGCACCACAAGAGCGGCAGCCGCAGCAGCACAGGAAGCCGCAAAGCAAGGATAATTTTATTAATTTCAATATCGTACAAAGGGCTTCTCCAAAAGAGAGGCCCTTTGCTATTTTATCCCGTCGGCCTCGGGTGTTCCCGAAAGCCCGAAAAGGCCGTTTCATAGCGCGAAGTCGGTCATATCGGGAATGTTATTTCGGATCAAGCGCAAAAGTAAACCGGTAATGTGAAATTATCGACAATTCAACCCTCGACTTTTGTTTCGACATTCTTCGCCGACGGCAACAGATACAGAAGCGCGCGGAAAATGATCATGATGCTTGTGATGATCGGGAAAAGCCAAACAAGCCACGGCGACAAGTGCCGCACGGCAAAGGACAATGCGATCACCGCAGGGACATATATTGCATATACCCAAGCAATGATTCGCGGCGACCATGCGGTGTCGCGCATACGGCGCACCATGAGAATAAGGTCGCAAGCCGAGGCTGCAATAACTACTGCTCCGAAAAGCAACAGGCAAGCACGATATGCGCCCGGGTCGAATCCCGGTGCAGATAATGCTAAAGCTCCGATAGCAATGCCCGCCACGATCAAGCAAGCCAAAAGGTTTCCTTTTTGAAGCGCGTAATTTCGGGCATCGAGTTTACGGCCGAAGATTCCGCTTTTCGGATATCGCTCGTTGCGCTTGGCTGCGAGCAGAATCAAATTGACGACTCCCAATACCCATAAGGTAAAAAGCAAATACGCAAGCCACGGAACATGGTGTTGATAAGCATATTGCGTCCGAAAATCGTCGACATAGTACGAATAATTGTTAATGATTGTCCGTATCGATGCGAAAAACAGAAAGTTGACCGTCCCGGAAAGGATGCCTGTTTCGCACGACAAGCCCATTGCACGCGTCCGTTTCATCGCCAAAACAAAAGACGACCAGATAAGAACAAGCCCGAGCAACGAAGTGAAAGCAAGCGTCGGAACGAACGGCCGCGCGATGTTCTCGAATTTAACAAAATCGTGCGAAGAAAAGGATTGTTCGCCGGATAAGTTCAAAATCGATTCAAGATAAGCGCTGTAACCGTATTGCGACACAAGTGTGAGAAACAGGCAGGCAAACAACATGCACAGCCCGACTCGAAAATCTCTCGAATCGATGCCGGCTTTCCATGAGAACAATAAGTGCAGAACCGACTTATCCATATTTCACGATTGAGTTTATACTTCGCGCGGTATAGATTTGTGACTTTTTGGTTTTACCTCTCTCCCCGACCCTCTCTCCACAAGATAGAGGGATGCGCGCTTTCTGCCTGAATTGTGTGCCGTGCAAAGGCTCTTTCTTTTGTGGAGAGTGCGGTAGGAGAGGTAATGCACCAAGTTTGTTCGATCAATAAAATTACTTTTTCCACAATTTGTCCATATCTTCCAACGTTTTGCCTTTGGTTTCGGGCAACATTTTCCATACGAACAGTGCGGCCAGAATCGCCATCACGCCGTATACCCAATAAGCGAATCCGTGGTGGAAGGTATCGACTAAGAATTTATTTTTATTCATCATCGGGAAAGTCCAAGATATCAAAAAGTTGGACACCCACTGCGCGGCAACGGCAATGGACATGACTCCGGAACGAACGGAATTGGGGAAAATCTCCGACAGCATCACCCAACAGACAGGCCCCCACGACATGGCAAAGCCCGCGGTGTAGGTCAACATGAAAATCAGTTTCGAGATGCCGGAAAATTCCATGTCGAAAGCGGTTCCCAAGCCCAGCATGGATACCGCCATGACGAGCGCACCGATGATCAGCAACGGCTTACGTCCGAATTTATCGACCGTAAGGATAGCCAAAACGGTGAAGGACAGATTGATGATCCCCACGATAATGGTTTGGAACAAAGCCGAATCGGTGCCGGAACCCATGCTTTTGAAAATTTCGGGAGCGTAGTACAGCACGACGTTGATACCGACAAATTGCTGAAAAGCAGACAACAACACACCCGCAGCGATGATGAGAAAACCGTACGAACGAATCGGTGAAATCAATGCGATGAAAAAACTTCCGATGAGCGATATTTCGAAAGCGTTGGTGTTGCCCGCGTATTTCAAAGAGATGAAGGACACGACGAACAGGCTGATCCAGATGATCATGAATCGATAATACGGGCGAAGGGAAGTGTTTTCGGCCGACGAGAAACTTTTCTTTATTTCCGCCACTTCTTTTTGCGCTTCGATCCGGCCGATCAATTTGGTCAAAACGCCTTCGGCTTTCTCCGCTTTTCCGTTCATGGTGAGCCAACGCGGTGTTTCGGGAACGAAAAATAGGAATATCATGAACAAGGTTGCCGGGATGATCTCGGAAGCAAACATCCACCTCCATCCCACGGCGTGCAGCCATTCTCTGTCGCCGCCTTTGGCAATGGCGTAGTTGACGAAATAGACGACCAGCATACCGAAGATGATGGCGAACTGGTTCCACGACACCAAGTTACCGCGTCGTTGCGGAGGCGCAACTTCGGCAATGTACATCGGCGATACCATGGAGGCAATACCGACGCCCACGCCGCCGACAATGCGGTATACGACAAACAGGGACATGAAGGTGTAGTCGCCCGAGCCGGGCATTCCCAAAAACATTTCGGGCCACGACGATCCGAGAGCGGACACGAGAAATAGAACGGCAGCCAGCATGAGCGAGGGTTTTCGCCCGAATTTCTGACTGAGCCACCCTGCTCCGGAAGCTCCGATGACGCAACCGATCAATGCACTGCTGACCACGAATCCTTCCAGGGCATTTGCCTGATCGAGCGGAAGATTTACGGGATCGATGAAGAAATGCCGCAAGGATTCGACCGTGCCCGAGATAACGGCGGTGTCGTAACCGAACAGCAGCCCTCCGAGCGTGGCGACCAGCGTCACGCCGAAAATATAAAATTTACTTGCTTCGTTTTTCATGGTGATGAAGCCCCCTCCCCGACCTTCCCCCCAATTGGGGCAGAGTCGGTATGCTCTCTTGTTAATGTTCTACGGACAAATGAATGCGTAGGGTATCTTTATCTATTGACGTGATTGTCCTACGGACAATTTCGGTAACATCAATTCCCTGTTAGGGGAAAAACGTCAATAGAAACGGATATGTAAAAAACTAATTTGTCCGTCAGGACATTAACCGATGATACTTGACGAGAACTTAACAACCCTGCCCAATTGGGGGAGGGAGCCGGGAGGAGAAGCCTAAATAAATTGATTAATGAACGATTCGTACAACTCTTGTTTTCCGCTGATTTGCTTGGGTTCACCTTGAGCAGCCGCCATGTTGCGCAGGTCTTCCAAAGTCAGCTTGCCGGCTTCGAATTCGGCGCCCTTGCCGCCGTCGAACGAGGCATAGCGCTGTTTGCGCATTGCGCGATAGGGCGATTTTTCGAGTACATCCACGGCAATGGTCAACGCGCGGGCAAAAACATCCATACCCGTGATATGCGCAATGAAGATGTCTTCGAGATCGGTGGAATTGCGGCGCGTTTTGGCGTCGAAATTGATGCCGCCGGTAACGAAACCGCCTGCTTGCAGAATCACCAGCATGGCTTCGGTCAATTCGTAAAGATTGACGGGGAATTGGTCGGTATCCCAACCGTTCTGGCTGTCGCCGCGATTGGCATCGATCGAGCCGAGCATTCCCGCGTCGGCGGCAACCTGCAACTCATGTTCGAACGTATGTCCCGCCAGGGTGGCATGATTCACTTCGATGTTGAGTTTGAAATCCTTATCCAAACCGTAATGACGCAAAAAATTGATCACCGTGGCCGCATCGTAGTCATACTGATGCTTGGTCGGCTCCATCGGCTTGGGTTCGATGTAGAAACAGCCCTTGAATCCGTTCTTGCGGGCATAATCGCGCGCCATGCCGAGGAAACGGCCCAAATGATCGAGTTCGCGTTTCATGTCGGTGTTCAACAGGCTCATGTAGCCTTCGCGTCCGCCCCAGAACACGTAACCTTCGCCGCCGAGCGCAATGGTGGCGTCGATGGCGTTCTTCACCTGCGTTCCGACGTAAGTCAACACTTGGAAATCGGGATTGGTAGCCGCTCCGTTCATGTAGCGCGGATTGCTGAACACGTTGGCCGTTCCCCACAACAATTTTACGCCCGACGCCATTTGTTTTGCCTTGGCATAATCGACCACGGTTTGTATCCGTTTTTCGTATTCGGCTACGGTGGCGCCTTCGTTGATCAAATCCACATCGTGGAAGCAATAATACGGAGCGCCGAGCTTGGTGATGAACTCGAAAGCGGCGTCCATCTTGTCTTTTGCCGCTTGAACGGCGTCGGACGATGCATCCCACGGGAATACTTTGGTACCGGGGCCGAAAGGATCGCCGCCCGTTCCACAGAACGTGTGCCAATACGCCACCGCAAAACGGAGATGATCTTTCATGCTTTTGCCCGCAACGATTTTATTCTCATCGTAAAACTTGAAAGCTAACGGATTGGTCGACTCGCGGCCTTCGAATTTTATTTTCCCTATACCCGGGAAAAACTCTTTGTTTCCTAATGTTACATTCATGATTTTTAAATTTTTAATGGATGATTTTTTATTAACAATATTTTGATGATACCTCGCAGAGTCATTTTTTCCTCACTTTGCGTCTTCGCGCCTTTGCGAGAGAATAATCACGCAAAGCAGAAAAGACGCAAAATTCAAAATTATACCGCGAGAAGTAGGATCATTTTATTTTTCGATTGCTTTGGCTAAAATGCCTTTACCCGTGATGGTGATCCAACCGAACAGCAGCCCGATGAACCCGTAAATAAGTTCCACCGTGGCGGCCGTGCAGAATGTCGCTTCGGGAACATAAGTCATGATTCCGAAAAAGCAACCCGAGGCAACGAACATGGCGGGTATCAGATCGATCCAGGGTACCTTTTCCAGATAGAGAACCAAGAAAACGACAATGAACACGCCGATAGGCACGGCAAAGAAGCCTGTGGAAGAAAACACGCCCGCAAGAAGTATGATCACGACGGAGAACGAAACGCCCACCGCATAGCCGATGGCCGCGCGTATGCCGCCTTTCAGCGTGCATCCCGAGAAGAAATAGACGGCCCACGCCACAAACGCGATGTAAGTGAAGCCGCTTTCGGCGCCGATGGGCATGTAACATTTAATCGATTGATCGATACACACGATAATAAACGCGAGCAATGCTGTATAAGCCGATCCTGCCGCAAAAGAAAGTTTTTTCATGTTTTTTAAGTTTTTGAAAGAAAGATTAATATTAAAGTTTAAAATTTCGGATGCAAAAGGAGTGTTCAAAAATCCGGTTTCCGACTCGTCATTGCGAGTGACATGAACGACCTATTGGGTTTTGAAAACCCTATAGGTCAGTTTTTTTGTCCTGCAAAACAGGGTGAGCACTCGCAGTGACGCGCTTTTCTTTGTCATTTTCACTTGTTTGGTATTTTGCAATGACGTGCTTTTCCGACTTTTGAACACCCTCATTTTTACTTTTTCGGGAAATCGGCCGGTACTTTTTGCGTTACTTTTCCGGTTGCCGCCCATTCCGTACCTCGCAGAAACGTCGCAATAAAATCGACGCATTCCGCGGCGGGATGCTCCGGCTCTTTACCCACATGCCCTATCACGGTGTGAAAGACACGACCTTTACCCCAAGCGATGGTCATCAGCATTGGCTCGTCGCGGCCCGTGCCGCCCGTTTCCGGATCGGAATAAGCCGTCGCCAGAACGGTCAGATTTTTGGCGGGGCCGCGCAGCCGATCATACAGTTCGTCTTTGGCGTGTGTCCACGTCGCAGGCAGTCCTTTCGTGATCGGATGATTTCCGTCGCGCACCACAATCTTAAATTCGTGCTGCTTGCCGTGGCTGCCGCCTCTGCCGGGCGTATTGTCGCGCACTTCTTTTCCGTCTTTCCAATAAACATAAGGGCCGTCCTTCTCGTTACGATTCTCCCAACCGCCCAGTCCGGTAATTTCGTTATATTCTTTCCATTGCGGAAAAGCGTTATCGGCAGCATGATACACCACCACCCCGCCGCCTTTTTTCACAAATTCGAGGAAAGCGGAATTGGTTGCATCGGGCCATGCATCGCCGTAATAATCCAAAACAATGACTTTGTATGCCGAAAAATCGGGCCGAAACGAGGACATATCTTCGCCTTTCTTGGGCGAAACGGCAATGTCGGCGGCAAACAAACCGTTTTGATTCAGGTATTTTTGAAGAATCACGCTGCTCGCTTCCCAATTGTGGTTATTCTGTCCGGTCACGATCAACGCTTTGATCGGACTTTTGGCTTGCAACGAAGCGCAAACCGGAATCGCCAAGCACAACATAAAAACGTTTTTAATCTTTTGTAACATCATAATTTATTTTTTAAGTGGTTATTCAATAATTCAATTCAAATATCGGGTCAACACCGTTTTCCATCTCGCGTATGCTTTTTCGTACGGTTCTTTTTTCGACGCATCGGGTGCAATGGTTTCTATCCGCTTGAGCGAACTTAACGCCTCTTCGGGCGTTTTGTAGATGCCCGCGCCTACGCCCGCGCCTTTGGCCGCCCCCGCCGCTCCGTCGGTATCGTACAGCTCGATGACAGCTCCGGTAACATTTGCCAAGGCTTCGCGGAACAACGGACTCAGGAACATGTTGGCGTTTCCCGCTTTGATCATGGTCGGATCGATGCCGATGCTTTGCATGATTTCGATGCCGTATTTGAAAGAGAATACGATCCCTTCCTGCACGGCGCGCAATAAGTGTCTTTCGTTATGGATGTTGAAACCGATCCCGTCAAAAACGCATCCCAAATCCTTATTGCCCAACATGCGTTCGGCTCCGTTGCCGAAAGGTAAAACGCTGATTCCTTCCGCACCTACGGGCGCTTCGGCCGCCAAATCGTTCATTTCGGAATAGCCGATTCCGTAAGGCGCAATATTTCTCTTAGCCCACGAATTGAGTATTCCCGTGCCGTTGATGCACAACAGCACGCCCGTTCGGGGAGCCGATCGGCTGTGGTTCACGTGTACGAACGTGTTCACGCGCGACATCGGGTCGTATTTGATTTGTTCGTTGACGCCGTACACCACGCCCGA
>JAVBRP010000073.1:0-15484 GCA_031547815.1 Bacteroidales bacterium
TTACCTCTTACCTCTCACCTTCGATTACCGGCTAATTCAACCATATATCGCGTTCGAGAAAATCGATGATTCTGCCGCCTTCTTCGAGCTTGAGTTTGCTGCGAATGGTCGATTTTTTGGAGTGAATGGAATTGGGTTTAAGGTGCAGCACCCGGGATATAACTTTGTTGTCGCATCCGAAATACTCAAAACAGCAAATCCGCACTTCCGTTTTGTCGAGCGCCGGATACTTGGCGGTCACTCTTTCTTCAAATCCGGGCGGCATAGCGGCGCAAAATTCATCCCAAAACGACTTTTGCGTCGCCGTTCCGGCGCCGAGTGCTTGCTGCCTTATCTTATCCGTCTTCATTTCCCGGCACTTTCGGCGGATCACTTCGCCGAACATATCGCGCATGGTGTTGCCGATGTTGATGATCTGTTCGGTGTTTTTTTGCTTTTCCCGTTCTATTTCTTCCATGCGTTTGGCCGATTCCGCACGTTCCCGTTCGGTTTCTGCGTCGGCTTTTTTAATGATTTCTTCTTTTTCCCGTTCCAGTTCCTTGATCTTCTCTCTTTTCTCTTCTATTTCTTTCCGGCTTCCCGCTTCTTTCCGTTTTGCCTCTTCCACCATCGTTTCGAGCGCCTGCACGGCTTCGCGGGCTTTTGCCAATCGCCTCCGGTTGCGTATAACGATGATGCAAAATGCGGCGACAATGGTCATAGATACGGCGGCAACGCTCACTAACCGGTTCAACGTTCGCTGTTCGGCTATTTGCGCCCTGTTTTTTTCGTTTTGCATTAAATCGAAGTCGTATTTCTCGCGAATCCCGATCAGCGTTCGGCTTTCGAACTCGTCGAAAATATCTCCGAGCAAATGCACCTGTTTACGGTAATATTCGGTCGCATTCCGATAATTGCCCGCCGCTTCTTCCAATTTCGTTCGCAACGCAATGCAAGCATATTCCAGCGACGGGTTGCATGCGATCCGTTCCGCCAACGCCAACGCCCGGCAGTTGTAATAAACCGCCGAATCGGATTGTTTCAAATCGAAATACGCTTGGGCCAGATTGTGGTACAGCCGAACCCGTTCCTCGTCCGTCATTTTATATTGCCGTGCGCGGAAATACATTTCCTTGGCCGCTTCCGCATCGCCCGATTCTCTCAGCGCCACGCCCGTATTTTGTATCAGCACGCCTGTTTTTATCGAAGAGTCGGGCGAGGCTTCCGCCAACGTTATCGCTATATCGTAAAAATAGAATGCGCTGTCTATGTGTTGATCAAGCAAAAACGTGTTTCCGATCGAATTATAGGAATAAATACGATTATTTGTTTTTCCCGCCTTGCCGAAATACTTGGCCGCTTGCCGGAATGCGGTACGCGCTTCTTCGGAATTATCATGTGCCAGGTATAATTCCCCCGTGTTGTATTGAATCAATCCTTTCAGATTGTCGTCGTTCGTATTTTGCGCCATACGCGCGGCCTCCATAAAGTTTTGCAGCGCTTCGCCCGATTCATTTCTATGGCGGTTTACCCGCCCGGAATAAAAATATGCCCAAGCGGCTTTTCCGTAGTCCTTTTGCGAAAGAAAACAGTCTTTTGCCCGGAAAATGGCTTGATCGCCGGAGATATCGCGATCGGCCAAGTCTTTCGCCCGTACTTGCAACAGCACAAAATCGGCATACCGCGCATCGTCCAGCAAAGCTGTATTTACCGAATCCAGGAGCGCCACGGCTCCGGCGGGGTTTTGCTCGGCCAACAAAGCGGCTTGCTCCATCAATCGCTTATTCTCGGCCCTTCCGCGGCACCCCGGCGAAAGAACCGACAATGCCAAAAAACAGGAAATCGTATATTTAAGTATTCTTTGTTCCATATATTCGCGCTTTGCTACCTTAACCGAGGTGCAAATATACACGAATCGAGCGTCAATTCGGCTTCCTTTTTGACGAGCTTATGGTTTTCTTTGACCCGCCGCGGGTCATAGCCATCAAGCTATAGTGTAACATGCATTATTATAGATATTAAGATGTCCTTACAGGATGCAGGTGCCGTTGGTTCGACTTTTATCCCGACGGCAACGCCTCGGGAAGCCGAATGACTGTGACGGCCTTCAGCGCGCGGAACCGGATCAAGTGCAAAATTATGTAGGGATACCTTTGTTTATGCCCTGACGGGCAACTGTTGGTTTGGGGCGGCTTTTCTATTGACGTAATTGTCCTACGGACAACTTAGCGTAAGCGATCTCACGAACGGCGGTGAGTAATTTCGGTACAAAGATTTCCCGTTAGGGAAATAACGTCAATAGAACGGGCCGGCATGAAGAACCAAGTTGCCCGTCAGGGCATCAACTCTTGGAAAAAAGGATTACCCGCCAATATATTTTTTATCTTGATCCGCTGAACCAAAGGTCGACGAAGTCAACGCGCAGCTTAATAAAGCAAATTACAATATATCAATGGTTTTTGTCCTTAGCTTGATGGCTATGCCGCCGCGGGTATCAGTCTTTCTCGTTTCGGCGGACGGGGGGGCGCTATTTTATTTCGAACACGTCTCCGCTGTTCAGCAGGTCATCCACGCAATGAACGGTCGATTGACTTTTTTGTGTTTCGATCTGTTCATCGATCAATCGATCGAAAGTAGGCGCTTGGGCCGAGCGGATAACGCCGATGGCCATCGGGAAATCGGGCGGGGTCATCTTGGCCAGCAGCAACTGTACGGTCGGCTCCTCGTCGTATGCGTCGTGCACCAAAATGTCGTCGATCGTGACGCCGTTCCTGCCGAGTTCCGCCACTTCCAACCTGCATTTGTTCAGCCGGATGCCTTTTGTTTTATCCTTTCCGAAAAGAATCGGCTTGCCGTGTTCCAAAAACACTTGATTATCGTCGCGATTTTCCTTTCCGGTGATCATTCCATGCGTTTTGTCGGCGAAGATGATGCAGTTCTGCAATATCTCCACCACCGATGTTCCCTTGTGCAGTGCGGCTTCTTCCAAAATATCGGCCATTACCTTGGGCGCGGTATCGGCCACGCGGGCGAAAAAGGTTCCGCGTGCGCCCATCACCAGCTCGGCGGGCTTGAAAGGCGCTTCCAGCGTCCCGTAAGGCGATGTCTTTGTGATGGCGCCCATGGGCGTGGTGGGCGAATACTGTCCTTTGGTGAGGCCGTATATCTGATTGTTGAACAGCATGACGGTCATGTCGATGTTGCGACGGATGGCATGTATAAAGTGATTGCCGCCGATGGCCATCGAATCGCCGTCGCCGGTATTCACCCAAATGCCGAGCGAAGGGTTGGCAATCTTCATGCCCGAAGCTATGGCTGCCGCGCGGCCGTGTATCCCGTGAAAGCCGTAGGTGTCCACATAATACGGAAAACGCGAAGAGCAGCCGATACCCGATACCACCACGTAATTTTCCTTGCGATAGCCCAGGCGCGGAAAAAGTTGCGTCACGGCATTCAAAATGGCATGGTTGCCGCATCCGGGGCACCATTTTACCATTTGATCGCTGATGAAATCGTTTTTGGTCAGTTCCGATTCGCTTTTCGGAATTCTTTCGTCCAATGTGTGTTGCATGGTTTTTATATTGATGAACTTTTGTCGATGAATCTGTTGAGAATGGGTTGGTATGTGTCGATACGGCGGTCGCGCAGAAAAGGCCACACTTCGCGGTATTTCCGGTTGAGGCTCAAATCGATTTCCGTCACTTTGGTTTCCGGCTCGAAATGCGGCGCTTGATAGAGCACCGTCCCGAAAGGGCCTGCAACAAACGACCCGCCCCAAAATTGCGTTCCCGCTTCTATTCCCGTACGGTTTACCGCCACCACATGCACGCCGTTGGCTATGGCGTGGCTGCGCTGTATGGTTTGCCATGCGTCGTATTGCTCTTTGTTGACGGCTTCCGATTTTTCGGACGTGTCCCAGCCGATGGCCGTAGGATAGAACAGGATGTCGGCCCCCATCAATGCCGTGATGCGCGCGGCTTCGGGATACCATTGATCCCAGCACACCAGCACTCCGATACGTGCATATTTCGTGTCGAACACCCGATAGCCCGTGTCGCCGGGCGCGAAATAAAATTTTTCGTAAAATCCGGGATCGTCGGGGATATGGCTTTTGCGGTATTTCCCCAGATACGCGCCGTCGGCGTCGATCACCGCGGCGGTGTTGTGGTAAAGCCCGGGTGCGCGCTCCTCGAACAGCGAGGCGACAATTACCGTATTCAGTTCGTCCGCCAAAGCCCGTAACCGTTCCGTAGTCGGGCCGGGTATCGGTTCCGCCATGCGGAAATTGTCATGCTCCTCCGCGTCGCAAAAGTACAATGTGCGGAACAGCTCCTGCAAACAAATGATCCGGGCGCCCTCGCTTGCTGCCTGCCGTATCCGATCTTCGGTAACCGACATGTTGCGTTCGGGGTTGTCGCATGCCGTGGTTTGGATCAACCCGACACGTACGCGTTGTTCTCCTTTGAAATTTTTCACGCACAAAAATAGTCAAAATTTTGCGGATTGCAATCCGATGGAGGTGTATGGCCGATTGCAAGGCGCCGGGAAGTGTTTCGGAAAGCGATGTGTCATACCTCCGGTTTTGTCCATGCAAAACGCCCCCCGAATTTTTTCGGAGGGCGTTGCAAAAAACTATTTTATACTTCGCGCGGTCATGTTTTGTAATGATAAAATAAAATTCTCATCTTCTTTAGCCGGGATTAACATGATTAACATGATTTTCTGAATCTTGTAAATCATGTTAATCCCGTCTGATGAATAATTTATTTTGTCTTCATTCCTTAGCGACGATGACAAAATAACATTCCCATTTTTTCCAGACAGGATTAACAGGATTTACAGGATTTAAATCTTGTAAATCATGTTAATCCTGTCAAATGAGTAAATTATTTTGTCTTCATTCCTTAGCGCCTTTGCGAGAGATAAAATCACGCAAAGGTGCGGTGCACAAAATAACTCCGCGTGAAATACAAGTTCGATCAGAAGCGGAAGTTAATACCGACGCGGAACCCGAGATGTCCCAAAGTGCCGAGGTCATAATAATCGCTGCTGTTGGTCGAATAGGAATAGAACACCGCCAAGTGCAGACCGACGGCTTGGTTGGCTACCGGCGAGATCATGGCGCCCAATTCGGGCAGAACGGTGAAGCCCCAGTTCTCGTCGTAACTTTCGTAAACATTCGAATATCTGCGCGCTTCGCTGTAATTGGCCCCCAATTTCAAACCGAAATAAGGATCGAACATGCCCGCGGGAAGAAAGTGAAAGCGTGACGATAAGCCGAAAGGCAGTTCGAATACGGTTTGGTATTGATCGAAAGTGATGGCTCCGGCCGTATTTTCCAATTGATAGGTTTGGCGATCCACATATTTGATAAATGTTTGCCAGGATACAAATGCGCCTACGGCAATTTTATCCGTAACAAAATAATGGCCTTCGAAGTTGGCGCCCCAACCGGAAGAGTTATCCGCATAATTCATCCCTGCGGGAATCCCGATCTGCCAATGACCCGAGAAATCGCCTCTGCCCTGCCGGTCGTTAAAACTGCCGGTTTCCTGCGCTATTGTTGCCACCGGCAAGGTACAGAACAATACGATACTTATGATATGCAATATTTTAGTTTTCATGACATTAATCCTTTTACAAAATATTTTTATTGATTATTGGTTTATTTTGCGTTTCTGTTCAAATATGCAGCCGACTGATCAAATGCCTGATCGATGGCTTCTTCTTCAAACATTTTGTCGTTGCCGGTATCCAACAGACCGTTCAGTATCGCGTTCCAGCGAATCGGATGACCGCCCGCGGTCGACGATGAGTTCGGCACCACTTGCATATCGATCATGTGGATCAGGGTAGTTCCCACATTATAGGTATACCCTGTCATATACGGCCAATAGGGATAATACGGATAATAGCCGCCCCACCACCAATAACTCGGATAATAATAATCGTACCAATAGGGATACCAACTGTAGATAACCGTTTCCATATCCTTAACGGCCGTCATGGTAACCAGATATCGAGGCGTAAAATTGCCGTCGACGTCTTGTATCTGATCATACGGTACATAAGTATAACCGAAGGCAGCAAGATTCGATTTCACCCTGTCGATGAGTTCTTTCGACATGGGGTCAGACCATTTCGGGCTGACGGCATCGGAGGAAATCAACGTGATGGTATCCGAAATGTAGTACGTACCTGCGTTCGTTTTGAACGAATTCGTGTATGTATCGTCATATTTGGTTATCACGATGAAATCTTCATCCAAATCCGAGTAATTCGGATCTTTTTCGCACGAGGCCAAAATAAATACCCCGAGGAACAACAGAAAAAAAACTCTTTTCATACTTCTAAAATTTTTATTTGTGAATTATGTTTATTAAATTCAAGTTATTACATTACTTTCTGTGATAAACCCACTTATCATTATCGCTTGTAACAATCTCGTCAAAATAAACAGACAACTGGCATATTTTGTTCAGTCGTGCATGGAAATTTTAAAAAGTATGTTCGTTTTTTTGTCAACGAAAAAGAAGGAAACAGCGCCGAAATGCTCGTTTTTGTTGAAATAAAGTACATTATAAATGTATAAAAGCAATTTTCGCTTCCGAACGGGGAGGTCGGGCAACCGGACGACGGTATCTTAACCGTTATCGTGTTCCGGTCAATTTATCGAGAAACGAGACTGTTTGCGGCTGCGAAGGGAAATAATATCGGGCTGCATTCGAACTTTTTCCCACTTTGATGGTGATTGCCCGGGCAGGCAATGCGAGAAACATCTCCTCGTCGGTAGTGTCGTCGCCTATGGCCATGATGAAATCGTAGTTGCCTTCGCTGACCAGCCTTTCGGCTTCGACCCCCTTGCCGACGCCGGCGGGTTTCACTTCCACGATCCTGTTTCCCTTCATGATTTGCAGGTTGCGTCGGAAACACGGGTTGATCAATGCGTTGATCAGCTCTGTTACGCGCAATTCGGCCAGCCAAACATCCACATTCCTGTAATGCCATACCAATGCGGTATCTTTTACTTCCATTTCGGAGCGCGGGGTTCTTTTGACGATACGCCGGATGATCTCCGATATCTCCTCGTCCCACTTCGCGTTCGGCAGCCGATGATGCCACGTCCCGTGTTCTTTATAGAAAGCGCCGTGTTCCGCCGACAAGCCGACAGGTAAACTTCCCAGCCACAAATCCAACGTTTGGCGATCGCGCCCGCTGCTGATCACCACCCGATTCCGCAGGTCGCCGGCCAGTCGCAACAGCAGATCGATCAATTCCGGCGAGGGAACCGCATCCTTCGGGTCTTTACTGAAAGGGGTCAATGTGCCGTCGTAGTCGAGAATGATCAGTCGATTCAGCGCCTTGTCGTACGCACCCTTGATCGTATCGAAATTCTTTTTCTTCACGACTTTTTGATGCAGCAAATCGTTCTTTGCTTTAACCCCTGCCAATTCGGCCATGAAATCGGCGGCCCACCGTCCGACGGTTTGCTCGGAAACAATTTTCTGCATGGCCCGGAGCGCTTCCATTTGCCGGTCGACGGGTATTTCCATCGCCGTCGCTATGGCATTTTCTATTTCCCGGCTGTCGGAAGGATTGACGATGAGGGCATCGGCCAGTTCGACGGACGCGCCGGCCATTTCGCTCAAAATAAGCACTCCGGGAGTATCTCTTTTTGCCGCAATGTATTCTTTGGCCACCAGATTCATGCCGTCGCGCAGGGGCGTGATCAGTGCGGCATCGGCAATGTAATACAACGGTATCAGCCCGTTGAAACCGAAAGTACGATAGAAGTAATATACCGGTCGCCAATCGACCGTGGAATATTTCCCGTTGATGCCGCCCACCGTTCTGTCGATTTCTTCCTTCAAAACGGAATATTTGGCAACGTGTTCGCGCGAAGGAGCTACCACAATCACCAGCGATACTTTTTCCCGGTATTGGGGATAATGCTCCAAAAAACCGTCGAAACTTTTCAGCCGCGTCAGTATCCCCTTGCTGTAGTCCAACCGGTCGACCGAAAGGATCAGCTTGCCGTTGCCGAACCCTTTTCGCAGTTTTTCCGCTTTCCGGCGAATTCCGGGCCGCAGAATGGCATCGTGGTATTTTTCGTAATTGATTCCCATGGGAAAAGCATTTGTACAAGCCACCCGTCCGTCCAAAAAAATCTCGTCCAAGTCGCAATCCAAATTCAAAACCCGATAAACGGCGCGGATAAAGTGATGCATGTATCCGTGCGTATGAAAAGCGATCAAATCGGCTCCCAACAACCCTTTCAGAATATCGGCCCGTTCGGGCAGCGTCCGAAACAATTCGTAGGAAGGAAACGGGATATGATGAAAATAGCCGATGCTCACGTCGCGAATACGATCGCGAATGATTTTCGGGAGCAGCATCAGGTGGTAATCATGCACCCACACCATGTCGCCGGGTTCGATCACTTTCGATGCCGCCTCGCAAAACAGCGCGTTTACCTCGTAATAGGCTTGCCGGTACTTGTCTTCGTGCTCGATATAATTCGGAAAATAGTGACACAAAGGCCAAAGAACGCTGTTGCCGTAGCCTTCGTAATAGTTCTCGATCTGTTCGGGCGACAGATCGACAGGGTGATAATTCTTTTTTTGCAGCAGATGATCGATCTTAATCTTTTCCTCTCCGTCATCAAGGTGTATGCCCGGCCAACCGACCCAATGCCTTTCGAGGCTTGTTTCCAGCGAATCAAGCCCCGTTGCCAGCCCGCCCGCGCTCGGAATTACCTTGAAACTGCCGTTCTCCTTAACGACTTTCAACGGCAACCTGTTCGATATAATCACAAGTTTCATCTGTACAAAATTGTTTTTAAAGGTCTGATGAGAAATCCGTGCTCACTTTCGGCCGCTGTTCGGCTTTTTATATTTCGCGCGGTCTTGTTCTGTGCATCACCGCTCTTTCCGCCATCACCACTCCTTCCGCCATCACCACTCCCCGCCCCTCTCCACAGACCTCTCCTCCCCGCCCCTCTCCACAGGAGAGGAGAGCCTTTGCGCAGTCTTCGATCCCGGTGCAAAGCGCGTCGGGGGGAGAGGTCATACCATTAAATGCATAAAACTTGACCGTGCGAGGTATAAAACCGGACGGTCTATGTGTCCTCCGATTTTTCGACATCTTTTTTTGTTTCCTATCGAATGCAATTTTACAAATTTTTGACCACAAACGGAAATACTTTTACCGTTCAAATAAGACATAAATGCACAATTTTTGTTTACCGAAAAATGATACACATTGTTATATCTGAATGATCATGGAGTGTTGCAAACGTTTTTTTCAAATCATTAATCGCAGACAAATATGGGCAACTTGGATTACGGCGTGATCGGCAATTGCAAGACCGCCGCTTTGGTATCGAAAGAAGGGAGCATCGACTGGTTGTGCTTTCCGGTGTTTGACGCGGCATCGGTCTTTTCGAAAATTCTGGACGAGAAGAACGGCGGGTGTTTCGCCTTTGTCGTACCCGACAACTGCAAGATCACGCAAACCTATTTGAAAGGTACGAACATTCTTTGCACGCGGTTCCTGTCGGACGAAGGTGAGTTCGAAACGCTTGACTTCATGCCGCGCTATCGCACACTCAACCAAGATCATTACTGTTCGGCGGAAATATATCGTTACCTCAGACCGATCGACGGCAGACCGCGGTTTCGCGTCAGGTACGAACCGGTGATGAACTATGCCCGCGAACCGGTGGTACATCGCAAGTTCGACGATTTTATCAAAACTTTCTCTTCCGCTAACGAGAAAGATAACATGTATCTGTATTCGAGTATCGATTTTGACGCCATTCTCAACGGCGATGAGATAAAGCTCGAAAGGGAAGAGTTCTTTCTGCTGTCGTACAGCCAAAAATTGATCACGATCGATACCGAACGCGTTTATCTGGAATATCAGCGCACGAAAGTTTACTGGCTGAACTGGGACAATCGGTCGCGACGATTCAAAACCCACAACGATGCGGTTTCGCGCAGCCTTTTGATTCTGAAATTGATGACCTGCCAGCAATCGGGGGCCGTTCTCGCGGCGTTGACCACGAGCATTCCCGAAGCGCTCGGCGAAGTGCGGAATTGGGACTATCGCTTCTGCTGGATACGCGACGCTTCGATGTCCATCGAAACATTATTGAAGATGGGGCATCAATCGACGGCAAAACAGTTCATGGATTTCATCAATAGAATATTGAAATCGAAACTCGACTCGTTTCAAATCATGTACGGAATCGACGGAAGTCGCACGTTGAAGGAGGAAATATTGCCGCATCTGGCAGGCTACGAAGGCTCCCGGCCCGTGCGAATCGGCAATGCGGCCTACGATCAGAAACAGAACGATTCGTTGGGCTATTTGATGGATGTGATCTGGAACTATTTTTTCCGGTTTCCCGGAACGTTGGACGAAATCGAGGAAATGTGGGAAATCGTCAAAACCATCGTCAAAACCGTTTATGTCGAATGGCGAAAACCCGACCGGAGCATTTGGGAATTTCGTAACCGCGAGAAACATTTCGTTTTCTCGAAGGTGATGTGCTGGGTGGCGATGGACAGAGCGGCAAGCATCGCTTCGTTTCTCGGACTGACGGATTATGCGACGGCTTGGGCGGAGGAGGCGAAAGTGGTCAGGGAGGATATTATGATGCACGGCTGGAACGAGGAAATACAGAGTTTTACGCAAACCTACGACAATTCCGACTCCGACTCATCGCTGCTGCTGATGGAACAGTACGGTTTTATCGAACCGACCGACGAACGGTATGTCAAAACGGTGAAAAGAGTCGAACGCGAACTGTTCCGCAACGGCCTGATGTATCGCTATAAAGGCGACGACGACTTCGGGTTGCCCTCATCGGCGTTCACCATCTGCACTTTTTGGTTGATACGGGCGTTGTATGCGATCGGCGAAAAGGACGAGGCTTTGGATATTTTCAACCGGTTGCTCGCTTATTCCAATCATTTGGGATTGTTCAGCGAGGATTTGGATTTCGAAACAAAACGGCAACTCGGAAATTTCCCGCAAGCATATTCGCATTTGGCATTGATCAACACGGTTACGCTGTTTGCCGAAGAAAAACCGGCTTCGAAATTTATCCGGCCGTAGCGCCGCACCCACGGCAATTCGTTGTGGCAACGAAGTTGTCGATCCCTCATTCCCGGGCGGATTTCCCTGTCACGATCAACGCTCCGATGTCCTTCCGTTTTCGATGTACAAATACCGACCGATGCAAGCAGGAAATTCTTCGGGTCGATGTGAAACGAAAATCAACGTCCGATCCTTGCAATATTCGTTCAACAACCGGTTGGCAACAGCGATCGTATGCTCGTCCAATCCCTGAAACGGTTCGTCCAGAATCAACATCGACGGATTCTTTACCAAAGCGCGGATCAACAGCACGATATTTTGCCGGCCCGTGGACGCCCGTTGGAAAAGCTCATCAGCAACCGGCGTAATCGAAAAATACGCGAACAGATCGTCCGTAAAACGACGGATGCCGTCCGAAATTACCGTTCGGCGGTAAGGGTTCTCCGACAATCCCGACAAAGCGACTTCGCGGCAGGTTTTGCTTTGGCGGAAATATACATGCAGTTCGGGCGACACGAAACCGATGCGGTCTTTGATGTCCCAAATACTTTCGCCCGTGCCGCGCTTGCGATCGAATAAAACGATCCGGTTGGCGTACGCTTGCGGATTGTCGGCGAATATCAGGCTCAGCAGCATCGATTTTCCCGCGCCGTTCGGCCCCGTCAGCGCCCATTTCTCGCCTTGCCCGACGGTCCAGTTCGCGCGGTCGATCACATTGTTCCCGCCGTAAGCGACGGTCACTTCATCCAGCCGTATCGCCGTTTCGAATGTTTTCTCGGGCGCTTGCGGCAAGTCGGGCAATTCGGGATACCGATCCGGTATCGCCGACGGAGCAGCGTAATCTTTTCGCAACAATGTTCTCTTGACGGAAAACCGATCGACCTCCATCACGCGGTCGATGATCGCGGGAATCGGCGCGTTGTCGACGGTCATGATGATTTGCGTTCCGCCGCCGATCACCCGTTCGAGCGTATCGGCAATGTAGTCCCTCGCTTCGGCGTCGAGACCCGTGAACAGATTGTCGAGCAACAGCAAACGCGGCTTTTTGAGCAGCGCTTTCACGATCAGCATCTTTTTGAACTGCCCGTTCGATAGTTTGATGATTTCCGTGTCGAGCAACCGGCCGATGTGCAATGCCCGGATGTCCGACCGGGCGTCGTCGACATTCGATCCCAGAAACTCGCGAACCGTCACGATCCCGTCCGTCTCGGTGGCATGGTAGCGCTGCTGGTAGTAAAAATCGCCGTAGTTGACCGACCGGTCGCCGAAATATACAGAGGCGATTTGCGATTGAGGATCGGACGCGACCGTTCCGTCGGCGTTTTTGAAACAGTACTCCGCCCGGCCATTTATTTTCATCAAACGCCCCTCTGCGGCTTCCAAAAATGTGGTCTTGCCGGAACCGCCGGCTCCCGCCACGGCCCAATTTTCGCCCGCGCACATTTCCCAATCGGTGTCGGGAAAAACGATATGACGGTATTTTCGAAACGTAACCTTTTCGAATTTTACTAACGGAAACGACATGAATTTGCGATGAAAAAACGGGGGCAAAGGTAATGAAAAAACCGAGGAGACCCCGATCGGTTGCCGCCTGCGGTGCATGGCTAATTCCATCGTGATGCAATTTGTCATGCACCCGCCGCCTGCGCCAATGTATGCCGACAAAATCCGGTTGCCGGCTCAATCGGGTTTCGGCACCGCTTCGAACAATTCGCCGTCGTACGGTTCATTCAAGGTTACGGTAAACCCGACCTCCGCAAGTTTATATCCGGAAGCGGTTGCAATAACCTTTCCGCCGAAGCCTTGCTTTATTTGATACACCTTGTCGGGTTTCAACCACGGGATGGTCACCGTTCGCGTCTTTTCGCGCGATCCCTGTTTGAAAACGCCGATCAAACCGCCGCTTCCCGTTTCGGTGTTGATGCGGCAAAACCCGTCCCATGCGCCTTCCGCCGGCTCGCCGAACCCGGGCAAGTCCTGACGGAACGACATGTATCCGTGGCGCGTTTCAAGCCCTTTGAGCCAATCGGCCCACGATTTGTAGCGAGCACGTTCTGCCGGCGAAAGTTTTCGCGGATCGCCAAGCATGATCGGAAGCGAACCGGTCAACGATTTGAATTGCAACTCGTGTCGGTTTTCGTCCATCCTCAAGTTGCCGATCACCAACGAGGTTGCGGGCAAAGCGGGCGAACGGCCCCACGCCAGATTGCGTATCCGCAGGCTGCCCGTCGGCACCGGCTGACGAACGTTCGACAACCAGTTTCCTTCGGCGTGGCGGGCAATGCCATAGTCCATCAACTGCATCTTGCCGGCCGTCTCGAAAGTGCAATCGATGAAAAGATCGGGCGCCTCGCGGTGCAATTCGTCGAAAAGCTGCATGCAACGCGCGTAGATCACGTCGAGCGATTCGGCGCGGTCTCGATGGTGCGGATGATCCTCGGCGTAACACCCTGTTCGCGCAACGGTATATACGTATGCACTCGCAACGATCGCCAAATCGAGCTTCACATAAGCCAACCCGTGTTCGTTCACCAACCGCAATATGGTATTTTTGATATAGCCGTACCAGTCGGTGCCCAAACATGCCGTTCTGCTGTTTGCGTTTTGGTTGTGAAGATCCGTGAGGCGACCGTCAGGCCCTTTCACGAACCATTCGGGATGTTCCCCGTAAACGAAGCTCGACGGGTCGGCGGCCGCCAAACTGATCCACAAGCCCGGTTTCATCCCGAGCGATTTGATGTAATCGAAAACGGGCTTCAATCCGTTCGGGAACTTTTTTTTGTCCGGCACCCAATCACCGTAGTATTCCGGTTTTCCTTCCGGCGAACGGACATTCAGTTGCCAGCCGTCGTCGATGATGAATTCTTCCACGCCGCATTCGGCCGCCGCTTTCGCCAATTCGCGGATCATCGTTTCGTTAACCTCGCGTTTGAACGGGTCCCAAGTGTTGTAGACAAACATCGGTTTTTTCGATACCTGCTCGATGCGCACGCCCATGTACTTGCGCACGAAATCCCCGACGGAAGTGTTGACCACCCGTTCCGGATCGGTACAATTGTCGTAAAGCGCGGTAAAAACACCCGGGCTTGTCCACCGTTCGCCGGGACGCAGCCACCTGCGGAATCCGTAATCCTGCTCGGGACGGGTCAACCCCGCGGTCAACGACGCGCCGTCCGTAAATACCGACGTCCGTTTCAACACCCCGACGGCTTCGTTGCCCACCGCCATGCCTTTGCCGACGTTGAGATCGTGAACGACGATCAGCGGGTCGTCCCAATTTCCCGTGTAAGGGCCGAGATGCTTATAACGAGCGTATTGCCGCAGCACCCACGATTCGATCGGGCTTTGGTTGAGCGGAATGTTTTCGACATCCGCCGCTTCGATTTTCATATCGGCGTTGCCGGTGTTCTTCACGGTAAGGTACTTTCGAACAACGGGCAACTCGGGATAAGCCAAATACGCCAGCTCGACCGCCACGCCTCGGTTGCGGTTCCGAAACGACAGGATGATCCCTTTCCCGCCGTCAGCGGCAACCGTATCGCGGCTGCGGATATCCGTCCAATCGCTCAAGCCGGAATACGGCACATCGTTTGCCGTGAAGGAAAACTCAGGCGCTCCGGAGCGTATAAAATTCGTCCCTCCCGGCAGCAGCACATAGCTTTTCCCGGCAATGTGCCCTCCGGACAAATCGATCTCGCGCCGCACCGCGCCGTTATCCAAAATCGCCGTCTGCCCGAAAACGTCGGACAACAATATTGTCAATAACAGAAAAAACCGGGTTCTCATTTTGTGTGGTATTACGTCATCATGTAATCGGATAAAAAACGATGTAAATGTAAGTATTTTCGGGATTCACAAAGAGTCTTGGGCTTGATGATCATGGCAGCCGCAACAAAAAAGCACAAAGTTTTTCCGCACGAAGTATTGTTATCAAATAAAAAAGGCGCCCCGTTTCCGGAAACGCCTTTCTCAACTTTAACCACTTAAATCCTAAATCTTAATAATTTATTTACCGGTAAGACACTAAGATCACAAAAATTTTCCTCGGTGTGCTTCGTGTCTCGGTGGTTCTTTTATAAATACGCCTTATTCTTCTTTCTTTTCCTCCGAATCGGCTTTTGCTTCGGCTGCGGGAGCTTCGACTTTCACTTCTTCGGCGGCAGGCGCTTCAACTTTTGCTTCTTCCGGCTTACCGGCAGCTTTAGCCGTTGTCTTTGCCGTTTTTTCGGCTGCGGGGGCTGCTGCCGATGCTACCGCTCCTGCGGGTTTCTTGGCGCCGCCGCGACGACTTCTGCGCGTTGTCGCTTTCTTGGCGTCTTTGCCGGTCAACATGTTTTCGTTATAATCGACCAACTCGATGATGCACATTTCGGCTGCATCGCCTTTGCGGATGCCGGTTTTC
>JAVBRP010000047.1:0-5937 GCA_031547815.1 Bacteroidales bacterium
GCATCGCGGATGATAGGCCCGGCGGGCGGTTGCGGCAATCCTTCTTCCGCACCTTCTTGGCGGCGGTTTTGCCGCAGGAATTGCTCCAACTTATCGCTCGATGCGATCATGTAAGTATATCCGGGGCGTTTTTCCTCCGATTTACGTTGTTTTTCGGGAAGTTTCACCAACCGATCGTTGAATGTTTGATCGGACGAGATTACCTGCATCAATTCGCGCGTATATCCAAAATAGAACCAGTTCCGATCGTCGAGTTTCAAATAAATATCCATGAAATCGCCGCCTGGCCGTTTGGTGATTTCCACCACGCCGTCCACAAGGCGATTGACTTGATGGCCGAACAGATTTCCCACGCCGATTTTTCCCGTCGAACGGTACGAACGGCTGCTTTGGTTCCATTGCAGCCTCAATTGCGTCAACACCAATGTATGTTTCAATTCATTCGGGAAATTCTTGACTTTTCCCATCAATGCGTCACGGCGGAAAGATGCGGCTTTTTGGGCGCCCAACCATTCGTTCATGCCGCGAATGTAGATCGGACGCCCCATGTCGACACCCGTTCCCGAAGGGAAACTGTCGATTTTGCTCGCCACCATCCCGGCCAAACTTTCATCGAAAAGAAAATCGAACGACATCATCACATCCATCGTCGTTTCGCGGTTGTTCAGGTTATGCACGATCCGCCCCACAGCGTTCGTCTTCACTCTTCCGAGGTCGATGCCGAGCGATATCTTCCCTTCGCCCGCAAGCAGGCATTTATCCCTGTCAAAGGCAAGTATATTGCCCGTTGTATCCCTGTTTTTGATTTTGCTTTCCGCACCGATAAAATAAATCATCGAATCTTTATCGTACGTCAACACGCCGTGCGCGCTGATCAACGGGTTGTCCGAATAATTCCTCCGCGCCGAGAAAAACGCGGGATAAATATGCGTGGAGTCGTTCGTGAGAAACATTCCGTTGTATATCTTGCTGTTGCTGATGTTCACGGGCGCTTCGTCAACGGCCAATTGTACGTTTCGCGGATCGACGATCGACTTGAATTTAAAGCGGTCGGGACGCAAGGTCTCGCATTCTTCCACAACCTGCGCCGCGCCGTCAAATTCTGCAAAATTTTGATCGGACGAAAGATTCATCTTGCCTTGATAGCGGAAAAACGGACTGAGCATAAAATTGTCCTCGCCCGAAATACTGCCCTCGGCGTGTGTTTTTCCCGCTTTGTCGGTACCGATTTTCGGAATGTCGATCACGGAAATCTTTCCCGTTTCGTCCACCCAATCATATTTTCCGAAGCCGCTGTATTGGTGCCTGCCCGTTATTTTCACGTCGGCCGAATGCACCACATGCTGCTTGGCGGTGTCGTTGAACACGATGCGCGCATTTCTGATCAACTCCAACGACCCTGCGGAAGTGAGCGTCACCTTGCCGTCGGCGGGATATATCACGGCATCGGCTGCTTTGAGCAAACCGACGCCCTCGGCTTTCAAGCTGCCGAGAACATAGTCGAAAACGGCCGACGACGCCACAAAATTGAGCGAATCGGCTCCCCGCGCCGTGGAATAATAACGCGAGCCTTTCGCTTCGCCGGGGTATCCGTATTTGAAATCGACCGCCCGGTTCAACGGGCGTGTCAATGTATCCGTCCGTCCGATACGGATTTTGGCGCTGTCCATATCCCACGCGAACTCGTCGATATAAGCGGCGAACTTGTTGCCCGGGAATTGCACCAGCGCATAATCCTTCGCGGGAATGAATTGTCCTTTGCGGGAATTGAAATCGACCATGGAACGCACGCTGTCCACCGTCACCATTTGATACGGGCCTGCGGGATCGGATTTCAGCCGGAATGTGGAAACTTCGGAACTGAACGTGTTCGATCGGAAAGCGATGCTGTCCGAACCTATATCGGCCGTTCCCGTGATCAAACGCCCCTTTCCCGACAATCCGTCGGGCGTGAGCAACAACGTGCCGTCGAATTGCGTTTCGGGATTATACATGTCGAAGTTCTTGTCGTGCTTGTAAATGCGCATCCTGTCGTTCTTTGGTTCCCAATGGATACGGTTCTTTTCCGACCGCACTTCGGGAAACTCCGTTCCTTCGGTTTGTTTCCGCAATATGAACTCCTTGGCCGACGGCACGTTCATCGAATCGGGATAAATCTTGAACTCGTCGGTGTGAATGGAAGCCGTGAGATAATCGAGTTCCCCGCTCGCTTCAAGCCCCCGATTGCTCAGCCGCACTTCGGCCGACAGTTTGGCATTGTTGTAGGCATTGATGGCCGAATCGCCGCTGTCGTAAATAAACCCGAGCGAATAATCGGGCTGCACGCGCAAAGTCTGCCGCAGATCGCTGAAAATATCGGCGGAAACGAATTTTCCCGTCAAGGCAAGCGATTCCTTGCTGAAATTATCGATACTGTCGATCACGAACGGGTCCAATTCGAAATAGAACGATTCGCTGTCGTAAGCGCCGCCTTCGATGTCGGACGAACCGTAATAGACGTATGACGCGCTGTCGCTCTTCAAGATGGGATATTCGGGTAAACTCACCCGCCCGGATTTGTTGTCGGGACGATCGATCAGTATGCTCCCCGACAGTTTTTCGACGGCCGTTTTCAGTCTCCGTTGGATCGGTTTCCCGAAAGCATCCGGTTTCTCGGTGGGAACGAACATAAACAACGAATCGACGCGATGCAGGTCGATCTTGAACGTATCGTAATCGAAAAACAGCGAATCGCCGTACAATTCCAACTGTCCCGCATCGATACGTCCGTCGATGTGCATCGCGCGGTTTTTCTTCATCACTACGCGCTTGTGGTTCGGCGCGATGACGACACGTTGCGAATCGCTGACCATGAATTTTTCGATGCCGTTGATGGTCAGGTCGTAATTTTTTGTATCCAGCAAGGCGCTTTTTTCGGGCGCCTGAACGGACGAGTGCAGGTCGATCACATCGAAATCGGTCTTTTTCGCGGCAGCATCCAAAAACTCGTACAAACGAGGCTGCACCGTTGCTTCATTCGTATCGCCGTCGTAAAGGATAAAGCCCAGCTTGGCAATCTCGATCAGTTGCGCACGCGCCGTGGAAAGCGGCTTGCGGGTGAATCCGGCGTACATCTCCGACGGAAATGTCAACGAGCCGTACTCGGCCGCACAATTCATGATGGCGACCAGCGGATGCGTCATATCGAAATACTGCATGCTTTCGAAATAACGTTGGTCGAAATAGTTTTGCGAACGGAAACTCGAACGACCGCCGGCCGAGCCGCGTGTCATCGATAGACTCATCACCGGATCGTCCGTTTTCCACACCAATTGCTCGAAATCCATATCCACCTTGTGGTACGAGTCGTTGTACGGCGCTTGCGACGAAGCGGCATCCGAACGGGTGAAGCTCACTTCGCGGTTTCCGGCCAGATAGACGAACGACAGGTTGTTGTGAAAAACGGAATCGCCGAGAAGATGAATGGTGAGCGTTGCGTGGCGCGCATTGACGCGATCGTTCCTGAAAACAAAGCTTTTCGAACGAATATCCATCCGCAGGCTGTCGTTCTTCGAAATGCTGACCGTCGCTTTTTCTTCGTCGGTTCCCGAGCCGATGGTGCGGGCGCCCTGTATCGAAATACCGCCCTCGTACGAAACATCGGGGTAAAGGTCTTCGAAAACGAATTTTTTGTTGTAGGTGATGAATTCCGGATAGATGGCCGTTTCGGAATTCAGGTTATGCCGCACTTTATCGATCAGCTTCCCGGCAACGGGCGTCGAAAAGTACATTTTGTGCGTCAAAAACACCGAGTCGGCTTCGTATTGCGACTTTTTCATGTCGATGGCGTATTCGCTCAAACGGGCAACGACATCGCCGGGCGCAAAACCCGCGCGTTCCCAAGTCACCGTGCCTCCCCTGCCTCGCCATTGCTGCGTCGATACCGAAAAACGGCCCGAAGTTTGACCGATCATGATACTGTCGCCTTTCGAAAGACACGTAATGTCGGACGTTCCGAAAATAACGGATAATTGATTGTCGGTGAAATCGTAGCGGAAATCGTCGCCGGAACATTTCCAATCGCTTCCGGCAGAAGAGCAGATCAGCCGTTTGTCGAGAAGGTTTTGCGTGGCGGTCATCAATGTTTGCAAGGTGGTGGGCGTCACCCGACGGTCTTCGCACATTGCGGCAATCGCTTTCGTCCATGCGTCGTCGCCTTTTCCCGAATTTTCGGGCTTTTTGAACGATTGCATGCAACGCCAAAGCATCAAATAATGAATGTTGCGTGCTTTTTTGACAAGGAAAGCGTTCGAAATGGCAACGATCCTCGCCTTTTCGTTACCGGTAAACATGCCGCCCGACCAATTGCCCGCAAATTCTGAAATAAACGCTTTGTCGGCATCGGTAGCGTTCACGGCAAACATTTCGGCAACCGTTTCCGGGTATTTTTCGAAATCTTCGTCAAATTGCTTGATCTTCTGCGAAAAGCAAGGCAAACTAAAAATGATGAAAAGAAAAAATATGACGACTTTTTTTGTCATGCAAGACGAAAATTATTTACCGAACAAAATCACGATCATCTTCATAATACGTTTTTTCCGACAAATCGTTTCGACAAAGATAACTTAAAACTGCAAGTACTTTTTGAAAGCGGTAAAAAATCGGTTGACTAATGATCTTGAAATCTTGTTGCCGTCAAGCATCGGCTTGTCTAAATATACCATTTTATGTATGTTTGACCAATAGCCGGACTTGCATTCCAATGATTTCGTACACTAAAAACTTGTGACGGTCAGTCGGATAACTTTTCTTGCTATACGCAAATTAACGCCCCGTTGCCTGATAAACACGAACGTAATCAATCTCATATTTCATCGGAAATGCTTTCGGATCGGGTTTTCCGCCGTTTTGTCCGATAGCAAGGTTCAACAGAAGATAATGAGGCTGCATGAACGGATTTGCGCCGTTACCCGATTTTCCGTTTAAAGTATTACGCAACAATGTCTCGTTCAGAAGCTCGTCATCAAGATACAGGCGAATAGCCGTTTCGTCCCAATCCATACGCCAAACATGGAATTTGGACGCCCATTCCGGGTCTTTATCCGTGAAATAAGAGAAAGGAACCGTCTGCGTGTTCCATCGGGCAACAAACGCAACGTCGGTTCCCCAAGCCGTATTGGCAAGAATATGAGGAACTCCCTTTATCAGGTAGTATTCCATAATGTCGATCTCGCCGCACGACGGCCACGGCATATTCGTTCCCAAAGTCCATATCGCCGGCCATGATCCGCCTCCGGTGGGAATACGGGCCTTGACCTCAAACCGTCCGTACAAAAACTCCTTTTTACCTATCGTTTTGATACACGAGGACGTATACTCCGCATATTCGCGATTTGTTTTCCAATTCTTGCTCCCCTCTCGATAATCGGGGTTAAGGATTTTTTCGCGACGGGCTTCAATAACCAGCAACCCGTTTTCGCAATATGCATTATTCGGTTGATACCACTGATGCTCCTCATTGCGTACAAATCCGTTTTCATAACTCCAAAAAGACTCATCGGGTTTTCCCGGAACATCAAATTCGTCGCTCCAAACCAACTTCCATTCCTGCGCTGCACCGGTTGCCGGCGACAAAAGCAGCCATACCCCGATAAATAACTGCAAAAAACAATGAAAACTGCACTTGTTCATGATAATTGTTATAAAGTTTACGCCCGTAAAGATACATAAAGTTGAAATCGAATAGATTTTGAGTTGAAAATGTTATTTTTGCAAAATAAAATGTTTTTTTATGGAAACAATCATCATCACGCCCCGATCGCAGGAAGCAATTCCGTTCTTAACGGAATTGTTGGGCAAACTGCATGATGTAAAAAAAATAGAGATTCGTTCCGAAACTAAATCAAAAGGACAACTCTATAAAAGCATCGATAGCGGACTAAAAGATGTCAAGAATAT